>JAGVEE010000365.1 GCA_020058405.1 Sphingobacteriales bacterium | reverse complement strand
TTTGATAGAATAATATGTCTTTTAATGAATACCTATTATCTCCTTGGTATACGGTTGTACCACTTCCAAAATTTATAGAATAGATTAACTCTGTTTTTGAATTTATTTTGTAATGTGCGGCTCCTCCCAATTTTACGTTATTGGTATTATAATCTACTAAATCTTTTTCCCAGTATCCATCTCGATGCCATACATTTAATCCAGGGAATATTCTTCGAGACGATAAACTTGTAGCGTTATTTCCTCTCGGGTCAAAGTTTTCATCGCCATATCTATTTACCGCATCATAACTACCCGGATTATTTCTACCAACTGTAGATTGAGGCGTTGCATCTGTGTTATTCGCTTCCCAATCATACGCTCGCATATAAAATAAATTTACCTTGAATGCGAATTTATCTTCTCCTGCTTTATTCTTATAAACCTTCGCATATCTTATGGCCGTTTCAAATAATCCTCGCTCTCCAACTTTCGACATTACGGTTAAACCGGGGCTGTTAAAAGGGTTACGGGTTTGCATACTAATTACTCCGTTAAATGCATTCGGTCCGTAAAATGCAGAACTTGCACCTACTACTAAATCCACTTTTTGTACATCTAATTCTGATGCTCCTAAAAAATTGCCTAGAGAAAAATTTAATCCCGGTGCTTGGTTATCAACTCCATCTATTAATTGTAATGATCTTACCGGTGAAGTACTGTTGAAACCTCTGGTATTTATAATCTTAAAGCCAATACTCGCCGATGTTAAATCCACTCCTTTTAATTGCCCTAAGCCTTCATAAAAATTGGAAGCCGAAGTTTGTTTGATGGAAATTAAATCCATCGACTCTACCGTTAAGGGTGCTTCTTTTTGTTTCTCTGTTAAACGTGATGATTGTATTGTAACCTCTTTGCTGGTTACCACATTTTCTGATAATGAGACATCAATATTGGTTTTATTTTTAGATACTTGAACCTCTACTTTATCATATCCTAAGTAAGATATTACAAGTGTTTGAGGATTTGTTAAATCTACATTTAAACTAAATTTTCCGTCTAAATCTGTATTGGTTCCAGTTGTAGAACCTTTTACACTTACCACTGCAGAATATAATCCTTGCTTCGTGTTTTTGTCTTTTACAGTACCTGTTACTTTAGTTAATTGAGCGTAACTTTGTGTAATAAATAATGATAAAAAGAGTGCAGTAATTGCAATAAATTTGGCTTTGTTAGGGTATAATCTCATCGATAATTTCATTTATCCAATTCTAAGTTAACAAATGAATTGATTAAATGAAATTGAAATGTAGAATAATACTACTATAAGTTAAAAGCGTTCCAGCCCTGTGCTGTAATTTTATGCTGATTTCCAGACTTGCTCACCAACTGAGGACCTTCAGATTGTTGGGTCATATGCCCAATAATACTGATGTCTGGGTTGTTTTTTAATTTGTCGAAATCGCTTTGTTTTACCGTAAATAATAGCTCATAATCTTCGCCACCACTTAAGGCACAAACGGTTGGATCAAGGTTAAACATACGTGCTGCATCGTAAGTCATCGGGTCAATAGGAATTTTTTCTTCATATACACTACAGCCCAAATTAGATGATTTACACAAGTGTAGTATTTCTGAAGCCAGCCCATCCGATACATCAATCATAGAAGTTGGAATAATCTCTTTTTCTTTTAATATTTCGATGATGTCTTTTCTTGCCTCTGGTTTTAATTGTCTTTCAACAATATAATCATACCCTTCTAAATCTGGTTGAATTTCTGGATTGTTGAGGTAAACATTTTTTTCTCTTTCCAATAATTGCAAGCCCATGTATGCAGCTCCTAAATCTCCAGATACACACAACAAATCATTAATGCCTGCGCCTTCTCGTTTTGTTATTTTAATCGCTTCTTGTTTTCCAATTGCTGTAACACTAATTACCAAGCCTTGTTTAGATGCACTTGTATCTCCTCCAACTAAATCAACGCCGTATCTTTTACAAGCAATGTTCATTCCTTGGTAAATTTCTTCAATTGCTTCTAAGGAGAAGCGGTTAGAAACACCAATAGATACAAGCACTTGGGTGGGTATGGCATTCATCGAATAAATGTCGGATAAATTTACAACAATCGATTTATAACCTAAATGTTTTAAGGGTACGTATGATAAATCAAAATGAATTCCTTCTAATAACATATCCGTACTTACCACAATTTGTTCTGCATCGAATTGTAAAATGGCTGCATCATCACCAACACCTTTTATTGTGCTTGTTTGTGTAAGCTCTATGTGTTTCGTAATGTGATCTATTAATCCGAACTCTCCAAGTGATGAAAGTTCTGTGCGTGCTGTGTTTTCGAACATGTTATGTTGTTGAATTAGAAATTCAAAATTACTATTTATATTGTATATGTTTCTAAAAAATAGTTTCCTCTATTTTAACATTTTTTTGATGATAATCTGTAGTATAATGTAAGCCCCTACTTTCTTTTCTGAGCATTGCTGATTTTATTACCACATAAGAAACTTGAATCAAGTTTCTTAGTTCACATAACTTCACAGAAATTTTTGTTTTTTTATAAAAGTCTTCTGTTTCATTGTAAATTAATTCTAATCTTCTCATAGCTCGTTCTAACCTAAAATCAGATCTCACAATACCCACGTAATCACTCATTATTCTTTGCATTTCGCGAATGTTGTGCGTTACTAAAATATCTTCGTTAGAAAGTGAAATTCCATTTTCATTCCAATCTGGAATTTCATTTACATATTGTATGTTGCTAATATTTTCTATTGATTTTAAATAACTTCTATGTGCAAAAACCAATGCTTCTAATAAAGAGTTAGAGGCTAATCTGTTTGCACCGTGTAAACCTGTTGATGCGCATTCGCCACAGGCAAATAAATTATTAATGGTCGACTCGCCGAATTCGTTTACCAACACTCCACCACACATATAATGCGCAGCTGGCACTACTGGTATCATATCTTTACTCATATCTATACCAATACTTAAACATTTTGCGTAAATATTTGGGAAATGTTGCATCAAGTCATTCTTAGGAACATGAGTAATGTCCAATAAAACGTAATCGTCGCCAGATTTTTTCATTTCCGAGTCAATTGCTCTGGCCACAATATCTCTAGAAGCTAAAGAGGCTCTGGTATCATACTCTTCCATGAACGCTTCGCCATTTTTATTTTTCAAAATTCCACCATGACCGCGCAGCGCTTCAGAAATTAAAAAACTTGGGTATTCGCCCGGGTGATATAATGCTGTGGGATGAAACTGAATAAACTCCATGTTTCTTACTTTCCCTTTAGCTCTGTACACCATTGCAATACCATCACCGGTTGCAATTGTAGGATTGGTGGTAGTACTATATATATGTCCGGCACCACCAGATGCCATTACCGTAATTTTAGATTCTATCTTTTCAATCTCTTTGGTTCTGGTATTCAAAGCATATACTCCGTAACAGTTTATGTTTTCGGTAGATTTATTTACCTCTTTCCCTAAATGGTGTTCTGTTATTATATCAACCGCAAAATAATGTGTTAATATTTCGATGTTGGGATTTTGATGAATTTGCTCTAAAAGCACCTTCTCTATTTCAAAACCGGTTATGTCTTTAAAATGTAATACTCGATGTTCCGAATGTCCGCCTTCTTTTGCTAAATGATATTCTCCTTGTTTATCTTTATCAAAATTGGTCCCATAGTTTACAATTTCTTGTATCCTCTCTGGACCCTCTTTTACCACCATCTCTACAATTTTTTCTATACACAAGCCATCTCCGGCAACCAGAGTATCGTCTATGTGCTTTTCATACGAATCATCTTTGTCAATTACCACTGCCACACCACCTTGTGCATATTTGGTGTTCGATTCGTCTTCATTAGATTTTGTAACAATGCATACTTTACCGTGCTTTGCAGCTTTCAATGCAAAACTTAATCCTGCTATACCCGAACCAATTACCAAAAAATCTGTTCTTTTCATTATATAATAACACCTTTTAAAGGATAAAGTTACAAAATATATAAACAGCCCTAAATATGTTCATAAGGTCGTTAATAAGGTTGGTAAAATGTGAGTAATAGTAGAATAAGTAAATTGGCTTGCAGAATTCGCAAAGTTGTTGGGTAGTTATACATTCTTTTGCAAACTTATTAACAGGATACTAACATTTTTTGGGTTGTTGCTTTTTTAACAGAAGAACAATTAACATAATTTGAGGAAAACAAAATCTGCTATGTTTCAGGTGATTGTTATTTAATTTATGTTGATAGCGTGTTAGTAAATATTTAAAAGTAAATTTATGTTGATAAGAAACGAAGATATTAACCTTACCAACACCCTAATCATCACCTTCAATTTCTTTTAAAATTAAATGATGATTTTAATAAGACGTTAATAATTATCAAATTTGAAAATCGAAAAAAAATGGAAAATATAAATTTAGAAGATTTAAGTGCAAATGGTTTTTTAAACATACCAGTAGATCCATCATTAGATTTATTTATTGAAATTGAAAAACTTAAGAAAGAAAAGAATGCAGTAATACTTGCACATTATTATCAAGATTCTGATATACAAGATATAGCTGATTATATTGGAGATAGTTTAGGTCTATCTCAAGAAGCAGCTAAAACAAATGCAGATATAATTGTTTTTGCTGGTGTACATTTTATGGCAGAAACTGCTAAAATTTTATCACCATCAAAAAAAGTTTTATTACCAGATTTAAAAGCAGGATGTTCTTTAGCTGATACTTGTCCTCCAAATCTATTTGCAGAATTTAAAAAGAAATATCCAGATCATATAGTTATAACCTATGTTAACTGTTCTGCAGGAATTAAAGCTTTAAGTGATATTGTATGTACATCTAGTAATGCAGTACAAATTGTAGAGAGTTTACCAGTTGATCAAAAAATAATTTTTGCTCCCGATAAAAATCTTGGAGCTTATATTATTAAGAAAACAGGTAGAGATATGGTATTGTGGAACGGTGCATGTATGGTACATGAAATATTTTCTCTAGAAAAAATTATAAAATTAAAAGAACGATATCCTGATGCAAAAGTAATTGCACATCCAGAATGCGAAGAATCTGTTTTGTCTGTTGCAGATTTTATTGGTTCAACAACAGCACTATTAAATTATACAAAAAAGTATACAGGTAATTCTTATATTGTTGCAACTGAATCTGGTATATTACATCAAATGATATTATCAAATCCAAACAAACAATTTATACCGGCACCTCCCAATAATAATTGTGCTTGTAATGATTGCCCACATATGAAGTTAAATACATTAGAAAAATTATATAATTGTTTAAAATATGAATTACCAGAAGTTACACTATCTGATGAATTAATACAAAAAGCAAAAGCACCAATTCTTAAAATGTTAGATATATCTGCTAAATTAGGTTTATAATGGCTCTACTATTACCTGTTAAAAATATTTATCCAAGTATTCCTGATACTTGTTGGATTGCACCAAATGCTACCATTGTAGGTGATGTAACATTTGGTGATCATTGCAGTGTTTGGTTCAATGCAGTAATAAGAGGTGATGTGCATTTTATTAAAATTGGAGATAGAACCAATATACAAGATGGAGCAGTTATACATTGTACTTATCAAAAAGCAAGTACAAGTATAGGTAATGATGTATCAATAGGTCATAATGCTTTGGTACATGGATGTACCTTAAAAGATCATGTATTAGTTGGTATGGGTGCTATTTTAATGGATAATGTAATAGTAGAAGAATACTGTATTATAGCTGCAGGTTCAGTCGTATTAGAAAACACCATTTGTGAATCCGGATTTTTATATGCCGGTACTCCCGCAAAAAAAATAAAAGCGTTAACAGAAGATCAAATTGCCTTGTTAAATAAATTGCCAAATAATTATATTATGTATTCTGATTGGTTTAAGGAATAAGAACAATTTCTAAATCCCAATTAGCTCGTATTTTTATTGGATTGCTGTAGTATTCTATTTTTTCTGGTTGTATTTTTTTTAAATAATTACCTGTATCCCATTTGTAATTTTTATTTACATCGTATATCATCCTTATTCTATAGGTACCAGGAATTAAATTAGTATGAACAATAGTTTCCTTAACATTAATATTTGTTTTTATAATTTCATTTTTATCATTCAACAATTCATAAATAATTGAATCATTTGCTATTGGTTTTATGCTTAATGTACCGTAGTCTTCAGGGTTCATAAAAGTTAAAACACTTTTTAATTTTTTATTGTAATTTTTCTGAAAAGAAACGAAAGCACTATCCGCAATAATAATATTGTATATTTTATCTATATTAAAATTATAGTTTAATACATATTTATTGTATTTAATTTTTTCTATTGTAAATTTAACAGGTATCGAATCTTCAAATAATTGTATCGAATCTATTTTATTTACTTCAAATAAATCATAAGTTGAAATTAATACTTTATTATTATTTATTTTAGGATCAATAGCAATATTTAGTTCACGTTTTTTAAGGCTCTTCGCAAATTTTATTTTTATTGTATCAATTTTATTTTCTTCTTCTAAATAGAGTGCAGTACTATCTGCATTTTCTGTATAATATATATTGATGGTATCTTTATTTGTGGAGTAAATTATTGTATCAATTTTTGGATGTATATCAATCAATTTTAAATTATTTTCTTTATTAAATATTAATTCTACTTTTTGATAGCTAATGTCTTTACTTACTAATTTACGTTTACTTGCCTTTTCTTTAAAAAGTTTAATATTAGAAATTTGAGTGTTCTGTTTTAAATTAATAATCGTATCAGAGAATGCTATTTCTTCTTCTTGGGTATCAAATATTTTATTGTTGTTTTCCTCTTTTATTGCAAACAATTTATATTTATTAGCTTTTAAATTTGTGAACCTAAATTTCCCTGTTTCATCTGTGCGTACTGTATAATCTGGTTTTCTTTTATATACAATTGAATCATCTGTTATATCTGTATACAGACAAATTATTACATTCTTAACAGGTTCTATACTATATGAATTCAGGATATTACCACTTAAACTTAAAGAATCAATAGAATCACCAGTACTAAATATAAATTTAAATTCTTGTGATATATTATTTTCAGTATAGTCTGAAATTGCATTTCCAAAATTTAAAATATAGGTAGTATTTTCTTTAGGCTTTTCAGATAATTCTATCTTTAATTTTTTCCCATCTTTTTTAACATCAGCTTCTATGTTAGATGGACTAATAATAAATTCATTTTGTATGTCTTTTAAATTGATGTATTCATCAAAAGTAATTTCAATGTTCTTCTCATTAAAATTTGCAGCGTTTTGTGGAGGTTGCGATTTTATTATTTGTGGAGGATCTACATCTTTCAATCCGCCAGTAGGTGTGACCATGTTAGCACAAGCACTTATAAATAAATAAGTACAGGATAACAAGTAAAATATTTTTTTGGGAATGTAATTCATCAGGACAATATTATTCAATATGAATTACAATAGGAATTATTTTTTTCTAAATTCTAAGTAGTAATATTTACC
>JAGVEE010000249.1 GCA_020058405.1 Sphingobacteriales bacterium | reverse complement strand
TGGTTACAATAAAATTTAACCAGAATTTTATTGTAGGAGAAGATATACAAAACGAAGGAAGTATTATAAATAAGAAAGTGGATTTTAAGCCATGCAGTATTGTGCATAAGAAAATTTCAAAACTATTTATGAATGATACTGAGATCAGAATTTATCCCAATCCATTCAATAAAAGTGTGCAAATAGAAAATATTTACAGCGGCAATAGTTTTGAAATAATAATATATAATACAATTGGACAAGTTGTATATAAAACAATTTTTGAAAAGAAATCTAATGATGAAATTTTCGAATTGAATACTCAAGATCTCCAAGAGAATAGTTTGTATTATATGATAATAAAACAAAATAACAATGTATTGCACTCTGATAAGTTGATTAAAATACAATAATTATGAAAAAATTAGGATATGTTTTAATGGTATTAGTATTGTCAAGCTGTGTTGAAGAATATGAACATGAATATATTACCATTTCAGGAAAGTTAGTTGAAGATTCACAAGACACAAGTAGGCTATCAGGCGAGACGGCATATATACGGCAACTGGTGGGTTCTGGAGATAGAGAAATAGGAAAAACAATTATTAATGATTCCGGAGAGTTTACTTTTACTTATTTAGCAGATTCAAAAATTAATGGAACACATTTGCGCATTGCATTTTCAAAAAGTTTTATTGCAGATACAAAGTTCGAATTTTTGCCCATTAGAGAAAACTGGTTTAAGGAATTTAATATATCAGATAGCGCAAATCTAATTATCAAAACAACAAAAAACTTACGTATCACAGACACTTTACAAGTATCGACAAATATTGGAGAGTTTATATTTGTTGGCCCAACATTAAATAATAAGGTTGGGATGTTGAAATTATTAAACACACGCACAGATATATACTATAAACTGAACGGTTCAGATTACACAAGTACATATTACACGCCATCCGGCGACCCTATAGTAGATACCATAACCTTAACTATTAACCCTTAAACTTATATAAATGAAAAAGAACAATTTTATTATGCTATTATTAATTAGTTTCATTGCTGTTTCATGTGGCGATGACAAAGACGAAAGCCCAGCACCAATTGTAGAAGACACTTCCGTTTATTTTACATGCAAATTCAACGGAGTAAATTATACAGATGATGCACGTTTTGCAGATTACATTTCTGGAAGATCGAGAGTAGTTTCTCAGAACAACGAAGAATTGGTATTACTAGAAATGAGCAAAGATACTACGGGTTCATTTATAATTAATGCTACAAATCCCAATAATAACATATCTTATATTGATTCTCTTAATAACACCTATACCTCTATTAGCGGAACAATAGTAGTTACGGAGTTTAGTAAATCTAAACAAATAATTACTGGCACATTTAGCGGTGTAATGGTAAACGACTTAAATGTAAATGACAGAATAATTGTAACAGAAGGGAAGTTTAACAGAGTAAAACTAGAACCCTTTTAAAATATATTATTCTAACAATAGTAAGATTAAATACCAAACATTAAAATTCGATTTTAGATAGAGAATACATTATTATCTCTCTTTTTAAAACCGAATTTTTTTGTTTCATTGAGAATTAATATTCTTTTTATAAGTATGATGATGAAAAGTGTTTTTAAAAATTTTGATTTTTCAAGATTTGATTTGTCGACAATCATTCTATTAGTTTGTCAATTTGTTTTCGTTTCTTGTGAAGAACCTGATTCCAAAAGAAAAATATTTATTTCTGGCAAACTTATAGATAGTACCAATAAAAGCCAATTTAATAATATTAATATGTCATTTAGGAGTATAATTGGATCAAAAGAAGATGCTTTAGGAGAAACGAAAGTTAATTCTAATGGCGAATTTTCATTCACTTATTTTGCTGAGGAGAACCTTGTAAATTCTTATTTAAGAGTTGAATTTGATACTACGTTTTATGCAAGAGATAAATTTAGATTTCTTCCATTAGGAGAAAGTTGGAACAAAGTTTTTTTCATTGGAGATAGTGCTACAATATTTATAAAATTAAGTAATGATTTAAAAGAAACTGACACACTTTATTTGTCTACACCGTTAACAATACTTGAATTTAGTGGACCAACGCATAACCAAGAATTAGGGAATCTTAGAATTGTTAATTATACGGGAAGTCAAGAAAATTATAAATATGGAATTGGTAAGAATAGTTTTTTTAATGACTACAAAATAATAAAAACATCGCTTACCGGCGATCCAATTATAGACACTTTAACCTTAGATATTAACCCTTAAAAAGTATTTAAAAACACATTGAACATTTTGTCGTTCACGCAAAGTTCGCGAAGTTTTCGCAAAGACCACAAAGAAAAAATGCTGTTTTAAAATTTATTTCCTATTAAACTCTTCTATAAATTTAAATTAGGAAACTCCTATTACAAAAAAGAAATAGTTAACTCCAAATTGATATTAAAAATAATCCCTACTACCCCTTAATGCAGCCTCCGCGCCTCTGCCTCCTCCGCGTCTCCGCGATCCATAAAAAAAGCCATCCCGGAGAAATTCGGGATGGCCTTTCTAACGACTAATATCTAACGACTAGCCTCTAATATATTACATCATTCCGCCCATGCCGCCGCCCATTGGAGGCATGCCAGCACCTGCTGATCCTGCTTCTTCTGGTTCGTCTGCAAGTACGCACTCTGTAGTTAATAACATTGCTGCAATTGATGCCGCATTTTCTAAAGCTACGCGTGATACTTTTGTTGGATCAATAACACCTGCAGCAATCATGTTTTCATAAACATCTGTACGCGCATTGTATCCGTAATCTGCTTTACCTTCTTTTACTTTTTGAACAACGATAGATCCTTCGATACCTGCGTTTTGGCAGATCTGACGTAACGGTTCTTCTATTGCTCTCTTAATAATTTGTATACCTGTAGTCTCGTCTTCGTTTGCACCTTTCATTCCTTCTAATGCTTCAATCGCACGGATGAATGCAACACCACCACCTGCAACTATTCCTTCTTCTACTGCTGCTCTTGTAGCATGTAAAGCATCGTCAACACGGTCTTTCTTCTCTTTCATCTCTACTTCTGTTGCTGCACCAATATATAATACTGCAACACCACCTGCTAACTTCGCTAAACGCTCTTGTAATTTTTCTTTATCGTAATCAGATGTAGTTTGCTCCATTTGAGATTTAATCTGACCAACACGTGCAGCAATTTCTTCTGATTTACCAGAACCGTTGATGATAGTTGTGTTGTCTTTATCAATTACTACGCGCTCTGCTTGTCCTAAGTAAGATAACTCTGCGTTCTCTAACTTATATCCTCTCTCTTCAGAAATTACAGTACCACCCGTTAAAATTGCGATGTCTTCTAACATTGCTTTTCTTCTGTCGCCAAAACCTGGAGCTTTAACTGCTGCCACTTTTAACGAACCACGGATTTTATTTACTACTAAAGTTGCCAATGCTTCACCATCTAAATCTTCAGAGATAATTAACAATGGGCGACCAGTTTGAACTTGTTTTTCTAATACTGGCAACAACTCTTTCATGCTGCTAATTTTTTTGTCGTAAATTAAGATAAACGGGTTATCTAATTCTACTTCCATTTTATCTGCATTGGTTACGAAGTAAGGAGATAAGTAACCTCTATCGAATTGCATACCTTCAACAGTTTTTACTTCAGTTTCTGTACCTTTTGCTTCTTCAACAGTAATTACACCATCTTTACCCACTTTAGCCATTGCATCAGCAATTAAAGTTCCAATCACTTCATCGTTGTTTGCAGAGATGCTTGCTACTTGTTTAATTTTATTGTTATCGTTTCCAACTGAAGTCGATTGTTTTTTCAAACTATCCACCACTGCAGTAACCGCTTTATCAATACCACGTTTTAAATCCATTGGGTTTGCACCAGCCGCTACGTTTTTAATACCAGCCGTTACAATTGCTTGTGCTAAAACAGTAGCCGTTGTAGTTCCATCACCTGCAATATCAGCAGTTTTAGAAGCCACTTCTTTTACCATTTGTGCACCCATGTTTTCAATAGGGTCTTTTAATTCTACTTCTTTCGCTACAGATACACCGTCTTTCGTTACCGATGGTGCTCCAAATTTTTTATCAATAATAACATTACGACCTTTTGGCCCTAAAGTAACTTTCACTGCATTCGCTAATGCATCAACACCACGCTTTAATGCTTCGCGTGCTTCTACATTATACTTTACTTGCTTTGCCATATACTTTTTCTTTTTTAAATTTTTTTGATTGTTTGTTGTTGATTAAAGGATCGCGTAAATATCCGACTCACGCATAATTAAATATTCAGAACCGTCATACGTAATTTCTGTTCCAGCATATTTGCCATACAATACTTCGTCGCCAACTTTTACAGTTATAGGCTCGTCTTTTTTACCTTCACCAACTGCTACTACTGTTCCTCTTTGAGGTTTTTCTTTTGCTGTATCCGGAATGTACAATCCCGAAGCTGTTTTCTCTTCAGCAGGTGCTGGTTGTATAACCACACGGTCTGCAATAGGTCTAATATTCAATGCCATAATCTTTAAATGGTTTATTTAATTAATGTTTGTTTTATTCTACTGCCCCTACATCATTTCTTATGCCAAATGCCAAAATCTTGCAGAATACCTCAATTTGGCAGATTATAATTAATTCTTAGCAAAAATTTCCGCTAGCAATTTAGGTTGGAGTGACAGCCTGACAGAAAAAAAATCGGGCTTCACCTTTTGGTAAAGCCCGATTTTTGTAAATGTTTTTTGTAGAGATTACTTTGTTGTATCTACTGGCGTTGCAGCTGGTGTAGCTGTTGGCGCTGCTGCTGCTGGCGGTGTAGCCGTAGCTGCATTATCAATTTGCTCTTGTATTGCAGATTCTTGTACCGGTGCATCAACAGCATCCGATTTAAACATATTTGCTGCTAAGCATATTACTAATAACGCAATTGCTAAGCTCCAAGTAGCTTTTTCCAAAAAATCTGTGGTCTTTTTAACTCCCATAATTTGGTTCGAAGAAGCAAAATTAGAGGCTAATCCTCCACCTTTTGGGTTCTGTACCAATACTACCAACACTAATAAAACGCATACAATTAGCGCTAAAATGATTAAAAAACTAGTCATCGTATTTAATTTATTTCTTTCTTAATTTCTTCAATAAGGCTTGCAAAGTAAGGCTTTTTTTCGGGATATTTCAAACTTAATTTTTCGTATGCCACTATTGCCTTGCCAAAAAGCTTCTGTTTTACGAATATTTGGGCCAAAGTTTCACTTACCGGCACCCCCGCATCGTCTGCACTTCTTTTGGCCTTGTTCTCCAATGAATTTGGCAAATCTTCCTTTTTAATCTTAATAACCTTCGGATGCCCAGAGTTTATAAAATCTTCTATCAAATTATTTTTTACACCCAATGGCGACGATTCTGCAACAATTTCGTCGGCTTTAATTAAATAGCCTTCATTAAATACATTGCCCAAAATTAATTCGCCAATGGCATCTGCAATTAATGGTTTTATCTCTTCCGAAGTATCTAACCTAATTACAGGTTTTTTCTCTGCAATTTTCTCTTCGGTTTTTTCATCAATAGTAGGATTTGTTTTGCGCAACCATTCTTCAAAAGATAAAGCAACCGTTGGCGCATTTTCTTCTTCAATACTATTTTCTGGTTCTGTAATTATTTTAATTGATGGAGTTTCTTCTTCTATACTAATTTCTTCCCCCATCTCAATAACACTATTTTCTAGAATAATTTCCGCTTCAATTTCTTCTTCTATTATTTCTTGTATTTCAACAATTTTTTCTTCTTGCTTTTTAAAACTGTGTTCATATTTAGCAGCTTCCACAATTTCTATTTCTGCTGGCACTTTGTAAAGCGTATAGTACAACATCGAGCGATTACTTGCGTACAAGGCTGTTTTCTTCAAACTTAAATCTGCTTCTGCGTGTGTTAAATTTCTTAAGGCTTTTGCTTTTAATACCTGAAAGGTTTGACAAAATGGATATACCTCTAACATCAAATTTAATTGTGCCAGTTCTTTTTCGCCTAATTTACCAGGCGAGTGTATATAGTTTATCAAATCTTGTTTTCTCATCTTACCAAT
>JAGVEE010000360.1 GCA_020058405.1 Sphingobacteriales bacterium | reverse complement strand
TGCCTGATAATGTTTTGCCATAGAAATTAAAATTTTCAGCATCCACTGCTGCGCTTAAATATGAAGCATAATTGCTAATTAATTTCCATTGTAAATATAATTTCCAATCGTCAATAGAAATTGTTTTTAAATTTTTATGGAGTGCTTCAAAAAATTCTGGTTGCCCAACAATCGTACTATCCGTTCCACTTACATTCATGCTTGCATACAACTTATTAAAATCTATGGCAGCATATTTCTTTGCTAAATCTGCATTCGAAATTTTATTGTAGTTTTTATAAGGGTCGCGAGTATCTTCTAACTTTCTGCTTGCCATTGCCAAGCTTTTTTCAATGTTAAATACTTTGGTGCTTGCATCTTTTTGAGTCGATAATCCAGTAAGTTCAAACATTTTCTGAATGTGTTTTACATAAGCAGCACGGATGTTTGGGTTCTCGCCAGTAGTGCTGAAATAATATTCTCTATCTGGCAAACCAATTCCACCTTGGTATAAAAAGCTTGCGTTCATTGCCGAATTTTTATCGTCGGTACCTACTCTAAAATTAAATAAGGCTCTGCACCCAATTTTATGTAAGTCGGCAACTACAGTAGCTATTTCGCTGCTATTTTTTATAGCGTTAATTTTGTTGAGGGTAGGAGTTAAGGCAGATAATCCATTTTTCTCAATGCTCAGCGTATCCATTCCAGAGAAATAATAATCGCCAATCATTTGTTCTTTGCTTCCTTTCTCTGCATTGTTAAGTGCAGCAGACTTTTCACAAATCTGGCGCACTTGAGAGTTCACGGTGTCTTGTATGGTTCTGAAAATTCCTACACTATTTTTTGTACCTGGAATTGGGTTTTGTTTAAACCAATTATTATTGGCGAACATAAAAAAATTCTCTGCAGGAGAAATGCTCGAATCAATGTGTGTAACTAAAGGGTCTATTTCGTTTGTACTGGTTTTGTTGCTATTGCATGCAAGCAATGCAAAGGCGCATAAGCTTAAGATTGTATATTTCATGAACTAAATATACAGAAATCATTATAATGTGTATGAAATATGGGGATTGTCTTTTAATTATTACAATAGCTCAGAACCATCTTTTTTTAATGGCAATTTTAACCGCCTGCGCACGATTGTTTACGTGTAGTTTTTGGTAAATATTGCTGATGTGAGTTCTTACCGTATGTGGTGATATAAATAACTTTTCGGCAACCTCTCTATGGTCTAAGCCATCAACCAAAGCTTGCAATATGTCCATCTCCCGATCAGATAAGTTTGTAATTAATTTAGATGGCGAAGGACTGTCGGTATTCATCAATAATTTAAGGGCTTTGCGGGCAATGCTTGGGCTCATGGGTGAGCCTCCGTAAGTATATATTTGATGGATGGCATCTATCACCACATCTACTTTTTCATCTTTTAATAAATAACCAATTGCGCCAGATTTAATAGCTTCAAACACTTTTGTGTCGTCATCAAAAACGGTAAACATTAAGAATTTGGATTCTGGGTATACTTCCGATGCAATGCTTACTGCTTCAATTCCATCCATCAAGGGCATATCTATATCCATTAACACAATATCAGGTATTTCATTATTATGTTCCTTCATTTTCACCAAAAAATCTTTTCCATGCGATGCTTCAAAAATCACTTTTATTTCTGGATCAAAGGTTAGTTTATCAGCTAATGAAATCCTATTCGCCTGCTTATCATCTACAATCGCAACCTTTATCATTTATATTCTTAAATAAAATCGAATTATTACTAATACAAAAATTGCAAATTCATACCACAACACAATACCTCATTTGATGTATATTCCCCGCTCCCCACTCTTTGCTCCCCGCTCTTTGCTCCCCGCTCCCCGCTATATACTCAACTCCACCTTAGTTCCCTTACCCATTTCCGAGCTTATGCTAAACCTTGCCCCACATTCTTCTGCTCTGTCGCGCATAATTACTAATCCGAAATGTTCATTACTGTAATCTACAGTTGTATCGAAACCAGCACCATCATCTGTAATGCTAAAATAAAATAGATTAGCTTTATTACTCTTAAATGTTACGGTAATATTTGTAGCATCGGCATGCTTTAAAATATTACTCAATGCTTCTTGGCAAATTCTAAATAAATGCAATGTAATACCCGGGCTCAATTTTTGTTTACCAATAATATCTTCTTCAAAATGTATATTAATGTGTGCGCTAAAGTCGAGCATTTTTTTTGCAAAGGCTTTAAACTTATCTGCAAAATCTTCTATGTACAATGCTTGGTTATTTATGGCCCAAATGGTTTGGCGAAGGGTAAGAATCGCCTGACGACCGGTTTCGGTTAAATTTTCTAATCGTAATTTTTCTTCTTCGGCAGATAGTTTTTCGGGGTGAGAAATCATCCAATCTAAATTTGAAATTAAATAGGAGAGGTGCGCCCCCACATTATCATGTAAATCTCTGGCAATTCTTAAACGCTCTTGCTCCAATTCAAATTGCAGTTTTAGCTGTCTGTTTAATTTTAATTTCTGACGGTAAATTATTAAGTAAACAATAGAAATTATAAACCCAATAATTAATAAAGCTATTAAAAAATAAAACCAATTCCTTTGCCAAAAGGGAGCATTTATATTTATAATTAAAATTTTAGGTTCTTGGCTCCAGGCGCCATCTGCATTGGCTGCTAAAATCATAAAGCCATATGTACCCGGAGGTAAATTAGAATACCTTGCAAAATGTTTAGTGCCACTTTGTATCCATTGCTTATCATACCCACTCAAAATATATTTATAGGTGTTTAAGGATGGATTGGTAAATTCTAATGCCGAAAAATCGAACGATATAGTGTTTTGGTTAAACTCTAAATTTAACTGATTGAGCTCATTATAACTGGTATCTGAAACAAAAGGTTCATCAAATAAATTTATTTGGTTAATGGCAAT
>JAGVEE010000293.1 GCA_020058405.1 Sphingobacteriales bacterium | reverse complement strand
GCTCAAAAAATAAATGTTGTAAAAGGTGTGCCGGATACAAATCCAATTTTAATTGATGAAATAGTTTTTGATAAAAAGAGAAACAGAGGAATGTTTTACATCAAAAAAAGCAAAAACAATAAATTGTTAAGCACGATGTATAAACAAAATAATGCCGACGATGAAAAATTAAATATCAATATCACATTGCTAGATACTACTCTTCAAAAAATATGGGTAAAAAAATATAAAACAGAATTTTATGATGGAGTATTATTTCTAAACGATTTTAAACTAAGCAATGATAGTAATGTGTATATACTAACTTCTTTAGATCTAGATAAAAAATTATTGAGAGACAAAAAGTATACCTTAAATATTGCAAATGGAAATTCAGAGAAACTTGAGTCTATTAGTATTATACTAGATAAGTATTTTATTAACGATATTAAAATGGAGATTGATTACATCAACAATCAAATTGTAATGGCAGGTTTTTATTCGGAGTTAAACAGTTTTTCATCTGCCGGTATTGTATATGTAAATATTAAATTTAACGAACGTAAAGCGAGGCTTTATACAGAAAGTTTTAAAGCGAAATTTTTAAACGAATTTAATTCTGAGCGTACTGTAAACCGAGGTACAGAATTGATTAATTATTATATAGATAAAATTGTACTACGTACAGATGGTGGTATAATTTTAATTTCAGAATCAAATTACATAACTGAGTCCACAAATTACAATTCCTATTATCAGTTATACACAACTTCATACACTTATCATTACGACAATATTTTATTGTTTTCTATTAATCCGAATGGTAAAATACATTGGGAATCTATAGTTCGTAAAAACCAGGTATCAGAAGACGATGCTGCATTTTATTCGTCGTACATACTCAGCTTAGACGTAGATAAAGTGCATCTTATTTACAATAAATACATACGAAAATCTACGGATGTGATGAGTTGTACTATTGACAACAAAGGGGAAACTAGCGAAAAAGCTATTATTAAAGAAAACGATAACATACTAATTATGCCAGGAGGCGGACGTCAAATTTCGGCAGATCAGATTGTAATACCTTGTATTCAGAAAAATAAAACTAACTTTATGCGTATTACCTATTAAAATGTTAGTTCGGATATTTAAAACACAAGAACCAATAAACCTCTTTATATTATTGATACTAGCAATAGGCATCAGGTTGCCTTATATGTTAGATCAAAACCCCATTCCAGTTTTTAATTATAACGAACCTTTTAGCACCTTTATATTTGGCAAATACGCCTATTTATGGTCGAATAAGGTATTTAATGTATTATTTACGACTCTTCTTTATTACGCAGCAGGGCTTTGGTTAAATAAAATTGTGAACGATTTTAGTTTGATTTTCAAAAACACCCACTTGCCTTCTTTGCTGTTTGTTATAATTACAGGAATTTTTCCAACGTTTTTCACTTTGGATGCTGCCATCATTATTATATTTCTACAATTATGGATCTTTATTAGGTTGTTTAATTTGTATAAAACACAACAAGCAACCATGTTGACTTTTGATTTGGGAATTATTGTTTCGGTTGCTTCTTTATTTTACTTTCCAGCAATAGCTTGGATTGTATTGGTATGGTTAGCCTTATTAATTTTCAGACCATTTGTTTGGAGAGAATGGGCAGCTAGTATTTTTGGTGCTATAACTCCATATCTGTTTGTAGCATTTTTCTATTTCTGGGTAAACCGTTGGGAAGATTTTATTATCCTTTGGCAGCCCTTAAAAAACTATTGGCAAATAAATATTTTTCCAAGAAATAGCGACTATTTACCTTTGTTGCCAATGGTGCTAATTCTTATTATTTCATTTAATAAACTCAGAGAAAATTTTTATAAAAATGTTGTGCAAGTGAGAAAATCTCAGCAATTACTTATTTTCTCCATCATTATAACCGCTGCGTCCTTTTATATTAAACCGAGTTTTAGCATTAACCATTTTATCTTATTGGCAGTACCCTTTACCGTATTTCTATCGTACTACTTTTTAGTGGCTAAAAAACAATGGGTTTCGGAAGGTCTTATTTTATTGATGATTGGCTCTGTTATCTATTTTCAATATTATTAAAAATAGAATCAACCACAGTATTTATATTGTCTGGAAAATCTACCAAGTTTATTTCGTTTGAATTCAACCACTCTCTAATAATTGGCATGTTTTTGTCGCTAATAGAATCTATTACCGGGTTACCCATTAATCGTAATGCTTCTGCATTGCAAGCCTGTTCATACTGCCCAGCCATGGGAACTACCATGATTTTTTTACCTAAAAACAAAGCTTCTGCAGGTGCTTCAAAACCTCCTCCGGTTAGCAATCCCTCACAATTCGCTACACTGATATTGTAGTTCTCATTGTGTATCGGTTTAATTTCAACATTACCGATTGTATATCCAACTTTTTCGCGTTTAGAAAAAACTTGCCAATTAGTATTATTAAATTGAGAGAGAAATTTTATCAATGTTTTATCGTCGTATGCAGGCAAATAAACAGTGTAATGTCCTTTATTTATTGGGTTTAGCGCACGAATATCTTTTCTAATAATTGGTGTAGTAATAAACTCATCATACGGTTTAAAATGAAAAGCTATTTGTTTATCACTCGGCGCATAATTTTTAAATAAGCCTTCTGCAAAGTTATTTTTAAACGCAGGACGCGGTGTATTTTTAGAGAGAAATGCCGATTGATGGCTTAAGGCCAAAATGCTTTTGTTTTTTATTTTTCCTGCCCAAGCAGACACTGGTTCGAAATCATTTAGCACTAAATCGTATTGATTTAAATTCAGCTTTCTAATATCATTAAAGAAAGTAAATGGTCTTAGCTTCTTAAAAGAATCCCAATAATCCACACCTCCCTCCGTTCCAAAAATAAAACTAGCGCCACGTAATTTATATTTTACAGCTTGAGGTAAATTTACATCGAATTGAGTGCCACTTATTAAAATATCTAATTCTGCACGTTGTTGTAACAATGGAATAAAGTCGCGAGCTCTGCTAACATGCCCATTTCCGGTACCTTGTATGGCGTAAAGGATTTTCATTTGTTGTCCTAAAATACAAAAAATATCTAATCTAGATTTTTTTCTATTAAGGATTGATATAAAAAGCCAATATTCATTTGCTGTTGCAAGTCTAGTAACTCTTCTTTCAATTCCTCTTCATCACTGCTTACATAGCTAAAATCTTTAAAATAATGAATATCCCATTGCCCATTATGATATTCTAAACTGGTTAAGCTTTCTACCCAGTCGCCCGAATTTAAATACATAACCTCGGCATTGTCTTTTTTAATTATCTTTTTTTCTGCATGATGTATGTGCCCACAAATCACATAATCATACTCTTTTTCGATGGCTATTTCTGCTGCAGTATCTTCAAAATCATTTATAAATTTTACTGCATTTTTAACCGATTGTTTTATTTTTTTCGATAAACTCATTTTTTCTTTACCAAATTTTTTCAATATAAAATTGATAAAAGTGTTAAGTAGAATTAAGGTATCGTAGCCTACTGCACCCAATTTAGCAAGCACTTTAGAGTATTGCATGGTGATATCAAAAACGTCGCCGTGGAAAATCCAAGCTTTTTTACCATCAAGATCTAGCACTAATTTGTTAGAGATTTTTAATGAGCCTAATTCAAATCCATCAAATTTTCGTAAAACTTCATCATGGTTACCGGTTAAATAATGCACAGGTATACCTTGACTAATGTATTTTAGAATTCTTCGGAGTACTTTTAAATGAGATTCGGGGAAATAACGTTTACTGAATTGCCACATATCGATAATATCGCCGTTTAATATTACCATTCCGGGTTCAATACTTTTTAAGTAATGTAGGAGTTCTTTGGCTTGGCAACCGTATGTGCCTAAATGCACATCAGATATTACTACAATATCAACTTTCCTTTTAGTCATTTCTTATTTTGACCAAAATTCCACATCTAATATGAAGCCAATGTTAAGATGGGATTAATAAACTATTCTTCCTCTTCGATTTTAACTTCGTAAGGACTGAAATAGAATGCGATTAAGCCCGCTAAAGCGGTGATTAACACAAAAGTTGTAACTGTTTCCATAGATTATTTTATAACACAAAAGAACGGTTACAGTTTTAACTTAATGTAAAGAAATCTAGAAGTTTTTAATTCGGTCTAATTGTTTAACATGGTGTTTAGAATGAATTTTCATGAAACTAATCCATTGTTTATTGTTTAAAAGCCCTAAAACAGGATGTTTTAGCTTTTGAGTAGGACTCCATTGGGCATGTGACTTCCAAATATCATTGAGTTCTGCAAGCAATGCTTCTGTTGCTTCGCGAGCATCTGCAATGTTTAAAAATTGAGGCGTTCTTTTGGCAACTACTTCTGGCACTTTTCTGCCTTTTGGAAATCGACCACTTAATAATATCAGTCTCGCTCTCCAAGGCAAAGAGCCGTTGTCTTCGGTAGCTGTTCCTTCTACTGCTTTTTGCATGCTTCGAACGGTTAGCCTGTTTGCCGATATTATATGTGCATATACTTCTGCCGGCGACCAAACATCTGGGTTGGTTTTCTGTACAAATGTATCTTCAGAATACGTTGTCAATCTTCTGCGGTATTCTTCAATGGTTTGTACTAAAATATTGAAATTTCTGCTGCTCATATTTTTTATACAATTGATAAGAGTTCTGTTAATTGTGATATTTCATAAGTTACATCATGATCGTGCTCCGCGTTATAAGGATTAAAAAAAACTTGATCAATTCCGGCGTTTCTTGCTCCTAAAATATCAGCTTCTAAACTATCTCCAATCATCAAAGAAGATGTAGTATTTGTATTGGCAACTTCTAATGCATGGTTAAACAAAGCAATGTCTGGTTTATACAAACCTATTACCTCCGAAACGAAAAT
>JAGVEE010000376.1 GCA_020058405.1 Sphingobacteriales bacterium | reverse complement strand
ATATCGAAAAAAGACCAACAAATAACAAATATATCGATTCTACTAAGTATACCCAACCAAAGCCTCAGTTGCTAGAAACACAATTTTCGTGTATTGAGTCTGCGCACACCGAAAACGACCCGGGTTGACCTGACCCAGGTCAAATTTTGATTTTCATGCGCCCACACGGTGTTGACCTGGGTGAACTTTTTTGACATGGCGCACACCAAGTTGACCAGGCGCACGAGATTTTTGACACTGCAGACGACACCGTGTCATGGACTTTGACCAAAATCATCTTTAGCAATTTTTTAATTTTGATAATTATCCATGTTCATCAATTTTTTACATAGTTTAAGTATATTATTGTTATTTTAAATGTTATGAAGTAGGTATTAACTTTTTTCCGGTTATTTTCCTTGTCTAGATAGCACACTTCCTAAATCTTGTAGAGATAACTACTAAAAAACTTAAATTAAAATAACAAAATTGTATCAAAAGTTTGCCAAACGTCCAGTATGCATTAAATTCCATAAAATTGCTCTTCTTAGAGCCATACCCTATTCCAACTACTTATTCCTTTAACGTGCAGTAACATTAGCAGTCCATTCATCAATTTAAACAAATCTACTTTACTACTATTAATTGAAAAGTTCAACTTCCTAAGGTGTAAACTAAAACACAAAGTCAGACCAAGCATCACCATTAATCTTAATAAAGTTATGCAAAATACAACCAACATGAAAGTAACTAGTTCTAACAGCAGGAGAGTCATTCGAAAGATATAATAAACAACGAAACCTTTATTTCAACTGACCAATAACCTATTCCACTTTAACACGAGTGGAAGAAAGACATTTATTAAACCGCTCTTATAACCTATCCTCTGTAGGGCTGAAAGGAACCAGCATATACAATCTTAATACAAATCCTCCATCCGCTAAAATGTACAGTTCTATAATTTAATTCTCTATATTTTTTCTAGGCTACCCAAGCAGTCTCTTGTTAATAATACCTTGGTACAGCTCAGACGTAAACCATAACGTCATATCAGGCATTCCACCTCGGTGTCCTGTGAGTGGGGAAATAAAAAAACTATTACTAAAAAAAATATATATATATTTTTCAAGTTATATAAAATACTTTTTTACAAAGACAAGCTACTATGTTGAGAATACTTTGCGAGATTATTACCATTACATAATGCAATCAATAATAATTACAAACAGGTTACCTAATTACGACTAATACTATACCTACCAGCCTTAACATATAAAATCTCGCCATCAATATCAACGAGAATTAAATTATTTATGGTCATTCTTTTCTTTCGATTTGCATAAGAAGCTTGCTCTTCAGCAGTGGGAGATATATAAATATGGGTTCCATCCAATATTCCCATACATTACGTAAACCCCCTCTATTCAAATTTAGCCATAATATCTAGCAACCTTTGACCTGTTGGAAAACGAATGTATTCTTAAGACCAAGACATAATAATTTAAATTAATTCATTCTAGATTTTACGGCTTGTAGATTCGGCTATGCCAAACACACTGTCTATTACTCTATGTGTTACTCCATGCCCCAATTTATATAAAAAAACAGCACATCGTTCCTACACTTATATACAATCTCTATAATTGGAATTTTAATATTACATATGATTGCTGACCTTTTACACAAACTTTTCAAAGACCTAACGACTCATCCTAAAGTATTACTGAAATTATTAATCGGTAGCATTCAAATAAGCCTATGGAAAAAAACAGTTTGACCTCGAAAGACTCCAAAAGATCCTTTATTAGACATTTAAATTTTCATTTTAAAGTAAGCCAAGTATTGTTATAAACTCGTCAAAATTAGCTTTCAGCTAGAGCATACCAACTACAACAATTAGTAATTAGTTTAAACATATAAGTAACTCGTCGTCAGTCAACATGATTGTAAATTGTAAACGCGTGAATAATAATTTAAACAATAATATTAAATATACAAACATACCTACAGATATTATTCAGTAATGCTTCGTACTGTGCAGAAATTATGTACACCGAAGCTTGGGAGGCCTTTCTGTCGTCTATTACTAATTGACTCTCTGTGGTTATTCCTGGCTTAATTAACTTTAATATTATGATATACCTGCAACTGGAATGCCATCTAACAATTCTAAAAAAGAACCTATACGTTAAGTTGCAGGAAGTGCTGCAACTTGTTAAATGTCAACAGCTTACTACTCATTACTCAACTACTACTAATTCTGCATAATGGCAGGCTCTTATTGTAAACAAGTCAACTACTACGATTGCTACTATTGCAATTAACCTTACAATTAATTACATGGAACATCATCTTGAAAATATTATTATTGTTTAGATGGAGGAGAAGGCCTACTTGGAGTACTTTCACAAGTGTCAAGGTTGGTATGAGTTTACTAAGGAGTACCCAATGGTTACTAAGGTTTACGATCTCCAATAATTTTCACAAGCACATCTACAGAAGATTTAATTAATAAAAGCATATCTTAAGTATTTTTACAATTTACTTCAGCAATATTAACCAACCGATTCATCACTGCTTACGAACCATCAGCTTCTTTTTTAATTTTCTTAGCTGGATTGTCAATACCTTGAACTCTTCGCCCAATCATTGGTGCAGCTACAACACCCTGAAAAAAAATATATATATATATATTAAAAATATAGTTTATGGTATACAAATATATTCAATAAATAAAACTAATATAATTATCCTACCACATGGTTATTTAACAACATACTCAAAATTACTTGAACACTCGGCTTGATTATGACTTGCACCCTCTTAATAATTATAACTTTTAAACTACTCGCTAAACTTTGCTAAATTCACTATAGATTAATCTAGTTATTTATATATCTTATTGAAATACGCCTTCATTTCATGGTAATCATGGGGAACACCTTCCACACATGGCCAATCAAAATATATATCTTTAACGCATAATAAATGTCTTGAAAGATATTTTATATTTACAAATATACACATAGAAACTATATCCTACAAACCAACTTGTAGCTCGATCTTAATTACGTAATCGTTAGGTGTATGCATGATTAGTTTTCGATACACAGAAAAATTTTATAAAAGCAATACTTAATCACATAAAACTAATTTATATTAAAACATTAAGATATTTGTATATAATATATAGATATAATAATTGATATACCTGCTTGCGTTT
>JAGVEE010000285.1 GCA_020058405.1 Sphingobacteriales bacterium | reverse complement strand
CTTGCGCAACTTATTACCAAAAACTCGAAGAGTTTAACACTAATATTGAGCAAGGAAATATTGATAAAGCAAAGGAGTTTTTAGCAAAGGATAAAAAGGGGACTGAAGGAAAAAACAAATTGCTCTACTTTATGAATGCCGGTACGCTAGAGATGCTTACCGGTAATTATACTAAGAGCAATGAGTACTTTAACCAAGCAGATTTAACAATTGAAGATTACCAAAAGAATTTAGGTAACGAAGCTTTATCGCTCATTACAAACCCTATGCAAAAACAATATACGGGTGAAGATTTTGAGAAAGTACTTATACATTACTACAAAGCCCTTAATTACGTACAACTTGGTAAGTCAGAAGAAGCAATTGTGGAGTGTAGGCGTTTGAATTTAAAAATTCAACAATTAAACGATAAATACACCAAGAAAAATAAATACTCAGAAGATGCTTTTGGATTAAACCTTATGGGCATTATATACGAATCCACCGGCGATGTAAATAATGCATTTATAAGTTATAGAAATGCAATTCAAGCCTATGAAAAAACGTATGAACCGCAATTTAAAACATCAATACCCTTACAATTAAAAAAAGATGTGATTAGAACTGCATTTGAAATGGGTTTTGATGATGAGGGAATCCGATTCGAAGAAAAATTCAAACTGAAAAATACACCTCGCAATAAAAATAACGGCGAAGTAGTTTTTTTCTGGAACAATGGTTTAAGTCCGGTAAAAGCAGAGAACAGCATAAATTTTAGCATTGTAAAGGGGCAAGGTGGTTATATAACCTTTGTGAACGAAGATTTAGGGCTATCCCTTCCCTTCCCGGTGTCGCAAGACGATAATAAATCTGGTGGATTGGGCGATTTAGAATTTGTAAGAGTGGCATTCCCAAAATATTTAGAGCGCAAACCCTTTTATGCAAGTGCCAGTATAGAAGCCAATGCAAAAGATTACCCTTTAGAATTAGCGGAAGATATTAATGCTATAGCCTTTAAAACATTGCAAGATAGAATGCTCCGTGAAATGGGAAGTTCATTAATGAGATTGGCTACTAAAAAAGCTGCAGAATATGCTATGAGAGACCAAAACCAGCATGCTGGATCCTTAGTTGGAATTGTAAATGCTATTACCGAAAAGGCCGATACACGCAATTGGCAAACATTGCCAAACACCATTTCTTATACCAGAATTGAATTACCTGCAGGTGCTCAGGAAATAAATATGAAACTTCGTTCGTTTGATAATAGGACAATTCGCGAGCAAAAGTTTAACTTTGTAATACAGAAAGGCAAAACGCAGTTCCAAACCTATCAGAACTTCGAAAGTCAATCGTATTACGGCAGAACTGCTTTTGCAAGATAGTGCGAATGGAGTAAAACAATTAGAATGAAAAAAATACTTTTAGCATTTTCCTTACTATTAAGCAGTATATTGGTGATGAGCCAATCGGCACTTAAAGTGAACTCTATTGAATTTAAAGCTAGCTACTTTAAATACAGAGGAACCATTTTAGATGTTCGCACTGCTTATGAATTTGCCGAAGGACATATCGAGAATGCAAAGAACGCGGATGTAAGTGCTGCAACATTCGAAGCTGAAATTGAGAAACTCGACCGCGAGCAACCAGTTTTTGTATATTGTGCTATTGGAGTTAGAAGTGCAAAAGCCGCAGCCATATTACGTAAGAAAGGCTTTAAGCATGTATATGATCTAGATGGAGGTTACCACGACCTCTTGAAAGTTGGAATGAAAAATGCAAAATAGTGAATTCCTAAAAAATATAGAACTTGTAAGTACTGCGGATGGTTCCAAAACCATCTTCAACCCTCAGGTAGGTGAAAATTACCATTCAAAACATGGCGCCTTACAAGAATCGCAACATGTATTTGTAAATTCTGGATTAAAACACTACCATCAACAAACTCAAAAAAACGAAATTTCTATTTTAGAAATTGGCTTTGGCACGGGGCTTAATTTCTTATTAAGTGCAGAGTATGCAGCATCTACAGGCCTAAAACTAAGCTACACTGGTATAGAAGCCTATCCGCTTCCACAAAATATTTTAAACGAAATTGGGTACAATTCTTTCATAAATTCCGAATCTTTATTCGATCAGTTTATGAGTAATTACAATTCTTGTTTCGAAAAAAGCACTCAAATTATTGAGCAAGTGAATTTGAAAATCGAAAGCTTTACACTTCTCTCCTATACTGGTAAAGAAAAGTTCGACATTATTTATTTTGATGCCTTTGCGAAACTACACCAAGCAGAAATGTGGAGCGAAGAATCTATAAAACATGCTTGTAAGTTTTTAAAAGATAAAGGTATATTTGTGACGTATAGCGTTACCGGCGATTTAAAAAGACAGTTGAAAAACTTAGGCTTTGAAGTTGAACGCCCACAAGGGGCTGCAGGCAAACGCGAAATGATGCGAGCAACTTTACCATATGTTTTATAAATTAATTCTCCGCCCTATTTTCTTTCTGTTTGATCCAGAAAAAATTCACCATATCGTTTTTAAACTTATAAAAATATCACAAGCTATTCCAGGTATTTCGGCGATAACCAAAAGTATATTTGAGGTTAATAATGTAAAACTAAAGCGAACAGTTTTTGGCATCGAATTTCCCAACCCAGTAGGATTAGCAGCAGGATTTGATAAAGATGCGAAGTTATATAAAGAGCTAGCAAATTTTGGTTTTGGTTTTATTGAAATAGGAACCATTACTCCTGTAGGGCAAGAGGGAAATCCTAAACCACGTATGTTTAGATTACCTGCAGATAGCGGGCTTATAAACAGAATGGGCTTTAACAACCAAGGTTTAGAAGGTGCAATAGAACGTTTAAAGTCTAAACCAAGCAATTTAATAGTGGGTGGTAACATAGGTAAAAACAAAATCACACCGAATGAAGAAGCGGTAAACGATTACGAAAAATGTTTCGAAGGGCTATTTCCTTATGTTGATTATTTTGTGGTAAATGTTAGCTCTCCAAACACACCTAATTTAAGGGCATTACAAGAAAAAGAACCCTTAAAAGCATTGTTAAATCATTTGCAAAAACTAAACGAGCAAAAGAAAAAAAGAAAACCTATCTTATTAAAAATAGCACCCGATTTAACGAATGAACAATTAGATGACATTGTAGAAATTGTAAACGAAACTAAAATCGCAGGTGTAATTGCAAGTAATACTACCATCTCTAGAGAAAATTTAACAACCAATAGTACAACACTCGATAACATTGGTGCTGGAGGTTTAAGTGGCAAACCTTTAACAAAAAGATCAACAGAAGTTATTAAATACCTAAGCACAAAATCTAACAACAGTTTCCCTATTATTGGAGTAGGTGGAATACACACCGCCCAAGATGCTATCGATAAATTAAATGCCGGAGCAAGCTTGGTACAGCTATATACAGGCTTTATTTACGAAGGACCGGGATTGGTGAAGAGGATAAATGAGGAGATATTAGATGTTGGTATTAAGAATTAAGTATTAAGTATTAAGAATTAAGAAAGTTACTTAGACCTCTTAATACTTAATTCTTAATTCTTAATTCTTAATTCGTCCTCTCTAACGACTAAATACTAACGACTAACTACTAGAAACAAACTCTTTCCCTCCTAATCTGTTTACCCCACATGACAGCAGCAGAGATAGACCGCATAATAGAAATGGCTTGGGAAGATCGTACTCCATTTGAAGCCATAGAAGCACAATTTGGAATTCCAGAGAAAGAAGTAATTGCTTTGATGCGTAAAGAAATGAAACGTAGTAGTTTTGAGATGTGGAGGAAACGCATGTCGGGTAGGACTACCAAACACATGCAAAAGCGAAGCAGTGATGTAGATCGTTTTAAATGCAGCATGCAACGCAGCATTAGCCTAAATAAAATAAGCAAACGCTAAACGCAAAAAATCCCGAATTAAACACCCGGGATTCATTAAATTCATTAATTCAATAAATTTAATTTCTTCAGACGTAAATAATTACTCCGCAGACGTTGCTTCAGCAACGGCTAATTCTGGACGAGCAACTGGTTTCTTAATTGATTTATCAGTCGCCATTTTTAAGCGTTGTTTTTTCAATCTAGAAACAGTTTTGTTCTTTCTGTCTTTTCTTTTTAGTCTAGTAACTCCCATTTTCGTAATATTTTTTGTTCAATCTGTATTTTTTGAGGTCGAGAGCGGATTCGAACCGCTGTACAAGGTTTTGCAGACCTCTGCCTAGCCACTCGGCCACTCGACCCTCTTTTTAGAGTTTGCAAATGTACTAAATAATTGGTTTAGCACAAATGAAATGCAAAAAAAAGGCATTAATATTCTCTTCTTCGTGCCTCAGAGCATAATATTCCAGTAGCTACTGCCACATTTAAACTCTCTGCCCCTCCCCAACTTGGAATGGTTATAGGCTGTGTTATGTACTTCATTAAAGGTTCAGAAATTCCGTGCGACTCGCTTCCCATCAGCAAAATACCGTTCATTTTACCTTCTAAGGCATAAATGTTTTGGCCTTGTAACAGAGCACCGTAAATGCTTACCTCTTTTAAATCAGCTAAGTAATTTTCGATATCAGTATAAAAAATATGTAACCTCAAAATTGAACCCATGGTAGATTGTACTACTTTGGGGTTATAAAGCTCTACAGAATCTGCAGAACATACGATGTTTTTAATACCATACCAATCCGCAATCCGGATAATGGTGCCCATATTTCCAGGATCTTTAAGCCCATCTAATACCAGAGTTAAATCGCTGCTGTAATTAATTTTGGCTTCCGAAATACTTAACTCTTCTGGCATTTCAACCAAGATCAATACATCTGGTGCAGTGCTCATAGTACTCATCCGTTCCAAATCATCAGTTCGAACGTCTACGATTTCTATTATTTTCGATATTTTTGATAAAAGATCTTCGTATTTTACACGTTTGCTATCTAAAAGATATATTTGCCTAACATTAAAGTTAGAATTTATAAATTCATCGCATAGTTTCTCGCCTTCTACAATAAATTGGCGATATTCTCTGCGGAATTTCTTTTGATGCAACGATTTAATAAAACTAATTTGTGATTTTGAAATCATCTCTACTCAAGCATACGTTTAATACAATTATAATCATTTCTGCTCTTATACTCATTAGCAGTTGCGCGAGTACACGTAAACTCAGTGGTAATCAGGCGCTGGTCCAGAAAAATAAAATTACAGGAGTAAGTAATATTGAAAAAGATGAATTAAACACCTTTATCCGACAAAAACCAAATACTAAATCCGGAGGACTGGGGTTATTTAAACCGAAGTTGTTTATTTACAACACCATCAACCCAAATAAAAATACTAGAATTAACCGTTGGCTAAAAAATAAAATTGCAGAAGCTCCTGTTATTTACGATTCGAGTATTGCTGCATATTCTGCTCAACAAATGGAACTTTACTTATTTAACAAAGGCTATTTTGATGCCAAAGTAAGTCATTCTGTTAAAGTGAAAAAGAAAAAGGCTCTAATAAGTTATAATGCAATACCGGGGCCTGCATATACCATCCGAAATATACAATACAAGATCCAAGACACCGTACTGAGAACATTGTATTTCCTGCACTTAAATAAGACTGAGATTAAAATGGGCGATGTATTTGATCAAGAAAAAATACAGTTGGAAAGAAATCGCATCACGAAAGATTATAAAAATTTTGGATACTATTTCTTTAACCGTGAGTACATACATTTTGATTTCGACAGTGCAATAAATGGGAATGTGATAGACATGACAGTGGTAATTGAAAATCCAGCTGGTAAAAAAGAACATCAAGCTTATCAATTAAACAACGTGAATATTAGTATAAGTGGTGCAGAATCCTATCGGAAATTTAAAGGTACAGATACTACAGATGCTGGTTTTATTTTTATAGACGACCCACAAAATATATTAAAACCCAAAATTGTTAAACGCCAAATTTACCTTGAAAAAGAAGGCAATTACAACGACGATGATTTGGAATTAACCTATAACAGATTAGGTGATTTGCGTATGTTTAAATTTGTAAACATTGATTTCGCAGTGGATAGTACAGATAGCACGAAATTAAACTCTTACATCAGTTTAAGCACGAGTAAAAAACAATTTACTCAAACAGAAATTGAAGGATATGTAGCATCTGCAAACTTAGGATCATCTGCCAATTTTATTTATACCAATAATAATATTTTTAGAGGTGCAGAAATTTTTGAATTTAGAATAAAAGCTGGTATAGAAACACAAGCATTTATTGATGAGAGCGTAGGAAACATCCCTTTATTTAACAGTAGAGAATCCAACATTTCATCGAGCATCACATTCCCTGGTTTCTTATTGTTTAGAGATAAAAAAACATACGGACTTTTTGCCAGTCCTAGAACACGATTGGGCGTAAATTATATTATTGAACAACGACCAGAATATGTTCGAAATACCTTTAGTGGAAATTTCACGTATGATTGGAAACAAAATCAACTTATTACTCACTCCTTCTCTCCTATGTCGTTGAACTTTGTTCGTTCTACACTTTCAACAGAAGCATTAGATTTATTGAATAATTTAGACAATCAATATATAAAGGAAAGTTTCGATCCGCATATTACTTTGGGTTTACGGTACACATTAACAGTGAGCTCACAAGTATTAAACTTACCTAAAGATTATTACTTCTTGCGTTTCAATATTGAAGTAATGGGTACAGGTTTATATGGGATGAGTAAAATAATATCTGCGGTGCAAAATACGAGTGGCAATTATGAGATTTTTAATTTGCCTTATTACAATTTCACACGACCAGAAATAGACATGCGTTATTTTAATTTCATAAACCAGCATTCTACAGTAGTATTTAGATTTAATACAGGTGCGGGTTTTGCCTATTGGAATTCAAAAATATTACCATTCGAACGTCAGTTTTTTACGGGGGGCTCTAACAGCATTCGAGCGTTTAGAGCAAGAACTGTTGGTCCGGGTAATTTCGCAGATATTGATGTTTCAAGCTTAAACTTAGACCAAACCGGAGAGATGAAAATAGAAGGAAACATTGAATACAGGTTTGATATTACAGATCATTTTTTGGGTTCTAAACTTAAAGGGGCAAGTTTTATAGATGCCGGGAATATATGGACACTTTCCAGTAGCAATCCCGATCCCACCGGAAAATTTAAATGGGATACTTTCCATAAACAATTAGCTGTTGGTACAGGTGCTGGTTTACGTTTAGATTATGGATTCTTGCTGTTCCGATTTGATTTAGGCTTAAAGCTCCGCGACCCAAGTTTTACTGGTTCGGAGCAATGGGTAATTCAACACATCGGCGATTCTCAATGGAGATCTACCAATCAATATAGTTTCTGGAATTTTAACTTCGGAATTGGTTATCCGTTCTAAATATTAAAATTGAAATATTGAAAGGATTCCTTTATAAGATTGATAAATGAGGTAAAATCTAAGCCTTGAGTTAGAAAAAATAATACAAAGCCTACAAACAAAAGCATAAATAGCATTCGTTTTATAAATACAGCTAATATAATTATTAGCACAGGAATCAATATAAACAACCACAATGGTATTCGGATAGTCAAAGAACCTGCTGTATAAAACAAATGACGAAGTGTATTTAATTGTCGTTCGTGCTTTACATAAAATACTTGTGATGAATTGAAGTTTGAACTCATGGTAGCACTGCCCTTTTCAAATTTCAATTTTTCGATATACCCGTTTATTACAAATGTGTATATACCACCAATATTCTGATCTATATTTCCATCTTTATCAATAGCATCTATGGTTAAGCCATTTACATTTGATACTTTAAAATCGTGTATCGGAAATAATTCAGATAAGTTAAACCTGTATTCGGGCCCTTGCGAAAAAGCTACACCAGTGCTTATTAATGGAATAATTATTGCTAATAGTAGGCTATATTTTACTCTATTCATCTTACAAAAATGAAAAAAATACTGCTAACTACAAGTCTTTGTTTATTTATTCTGGCAACAAATGCCCAAAACTACTCATTCCAACATTACAACCTCGGTACCGACACTGTGAATGTTATGGAAGGAAGTAAAAGCTTAAAGCTACCATTTGCGGGAGGGTTTGATGTACCACAATTTGCAGAATGTGACCTAGATTTAGACGGTAAGCTAGATTTGGTAGTGTTTGATAGAGAAGGTGGTCGTTTAACTACTTTTTTAAATAGAGGGGCTGCAAATACGACTAATTATGAATATGCTCCACAGTACATAGCTAAATTCCCTAAAGTTGTAGATTGGTTACAAATGGCCGATTATGATGGAGATGGAAAAATGGATGTATTTACGGCCATCCCTGGAGGCTTACGTGTGTACAGAAATATCAGTGATGATGTAACAGGCTTGAAGTTTCAAAATAAATTCCCCGAAGTATTATGTGATTATACTTCTTTAACTACTCGATTATACATTGGGAATATTGATATGCCTGCCATACTAGATGTGGATGATGATGGTGATGTGGACATTTTAACCTTTTACCAAAGCATTGATACTTCGGGTGAAAGTATTTATTGGTACAAAAATATGAGTAAAGAACGATTCAATATTCCAGACTCTATGGATTTTGTAATAGGTAAATATTGTTGGGGAGCATTTCGCGAATCGTTTACCGATTGTAAAATAAATTTGCAATACCCTGTAGGCCCATGTGGCAATGGCGGAAGGTTTACCCCCAATGTTTCTCCAGCAGAATTTATGGAGAACATGAACAAAAGAATTTTAGCCATTAACTCTGGAGGAGCACACAGTGGTTCTACCACTATCGTGTTTGATGCAAATAATGATGGTAAAAAAGATATGCTAATTGGTGATGTAACCTGCACAAATATGTATTTGGTTGTAAACAGTACAAATAACCAAACGCCAATAATGAATCAAACCATAGAGCAATATCCACCAAATCACCCTATTGTAATAAATGTATTTCCGGCAGCATTTATGGCCGATATAAATAATGATGGATTGAAAGATTTAATTGCTACCACCAATACCTCTAACGCATCTCAAAATACTAACCATGTACAGTTATATACAAATAACGGTAGTACTAGCATAAACAGATTTGATTTTAGTACTGATAATTTTTTATTGGGTGATATGATTGATGTTTCTGAAGGTTCATCGCCTGCATTTGTTGATTATAATAATGATGGCTTGATGGATATCGTAATTGCAAACACAGGTTATTGGGAAAATTCGGGTACTATAAAAACAGGATTAGCATTGTACAAAAACATTGGAACAAATACTTTAGCTAAATACGAATTAGTAAATAGAGATTGGTTAGGGCTTTCTAGTTTAAACATTGCTAATATGTGTCCGGCTTTTGCTGATATGGATAATGATGGAGACATGGATATGGTAAGTGGTGCTAACGATGGCACTATACACTTCTTCAGAAACACTGCAAACACAGGCAGTAATATGAGCTTACAATATGTTTCTAATTACTTTGGTAGCTTAGATTTAGGAAACTTCTCTACTCCTTTTATTTACGATTTTAATAAAGATGGTAAAAATGAAATTATAGTTGGCGAACGATTTGATAATATAAATTTACTTGAAAATACTGGTACGGTAGCAAGTCCAAATTTCGTAATTGCAACCGATTCTTTGTATAAAATTAACCTGAAGATGTTTGGTACTTACCCAAGTGGCAGAGCACATTTACAAGTGCAACAGTTAAGACCAAATGATGCGCCTAAAGTAATATTGAGTAATGGAAACGGAAAGATTTACGTAATGGGAGAAGCAAATACAAATTATACTCAAAAAATGAGCCTTGTTACCGACTCTTTAAATTTAGATGCTGGGCAGTTTAGTTTTGCAAATGGAGGTTTTCCATTTTCTATGGCCGATTTAAACGGTGATGCTAAACCAGAATTAGTAGTAGGTACACCACAAGGAGGTTTATTTTTATACAGAAATACTAGCTTAAGTGTGGGCGTAAATAATAGTACGTTATTAGAGAGTGCAATTTTATTGTACCCTAATCCTGCAAATACATTTATCAATATAAAATCTACTAACAATGAATTAATTTATACTGTTAAATTAATAGATGTAAATGGAAGAATATTAAAAGAAACGAGTGTTGCTAACACTTCTCTTAACTTCAATCTAGAGAATATTAGTAACGGTGTTTATTTCATGAATATTCAAACAGAAAATAACAGCATACTTAAAAAAATTATTGATCGCTCCTCCGTATAGTTCATCAATCCAGTACGAAGGGATCACCGAAAGCGCTTGCGTGTAAACAATTTGGCAATTGCTATTTTTTCTTAG
>JAGVEE010000283.1 GCA_020058405.1 Sphingobacteriales bacterium | reverse complement strand
CTGCAAATGAAAAGGGGAGTGGTTTAGGATTGTTATTGTGCAAAGAATTTGTAGAGGCAAACAAAGGAACAATATGGGCTGAAAGTAATATAGGACAAGGTTCTGTGTTTTATTTTACAGTTGATGCTGCTTAGCTTTTAAAAAAATAACTATTTTCGTACATCAAAATTAACATTATGAAATTATTACAAGGAAAAACAGCACTTATCACAGGTGCTTCAAAAGGTATAGGTAAAAAAATTGCAGAAGTATTTGCACAACACGGAGCAAATGTTGCCTTCACTTACCTTTCTTCTGTAGAGCAAGGCGAAGCCTTAGAAAAAGAATTAGCAAACGCTGGTACAAAAGTTAAAGGCTACCGATCAGATGCCTCTGATTTTAAAGCGGCAGAAGAATTGATAAATCAAATTGTTACAGATTTTGGAACGATAGACATTGTAGTGAACAATGCCGGTATTACAAAAGACGGCTTGTTAATGCGTATGAGTGAAGAACAATGGGATGCTGTTATCAATATCAACTTAAAATCTGTATTCAACATAACCAAAGCTGCTTCTAAGCCAATGATGAAGCAAAGAAGTGGTGTGTTTATAAACATGAGTTCTATTGTAGGAGTTCAAGGAAATGCTGGGCAAGGTAATTACTCGGCTTCAAAAGCAGGTATCATCGGCTTCACTAAATCAATAGCGAAAGAATTAGGTTCAAGAAACATCAGAAGCAATGCCATTGCTCCTGGTTTTATTCGTACCGAAATGACAGATGCATTACCTACAGATGTTGTTGAAGGATGGAACAAATTAATTCCTTTACAACGCATGGGCCAAACAGAAGATGTAGCCAATGTTGCTCTTTTCTTAGCTTCAGATATGGGTGCTTACGTAAATGGGCAGACAATTTCTGTTTGTGGCGGAATGCTAATGTAATAGAATAAGAATGAACATCGGCTTTCAAGACTTTTCAATTTTATGGATAGTATTCTGTGCAGCATTGGCCATTGGCTATGCTGCACTGCTATATAAAACTGATACTAAATTTCCTTCATCCATAAAAAAAATACTCAGTGTTTTTAGAGTGCTGTTTGTTTTTTTAATTGCCTTATTTTTATTCTCTCCACTTATTACTCGAAATAAGTTAATCTACGAAAAACCAATCGTACTTGTTGCTCAAGACAATTCTTCTTCTATTTTACTCAACAAGAATAAAGACTTTTATCAAAAAGAATACTTAGAAAATAGAAAGCAATTTATTGATAAATTATCTGCCAAGTTTGAAGTAAAAGATCTCTCATTGGGATCAACACTAGAGGAATCGAAAAAAATAGATTATACCGACACTAAAACGAACCTTTCTTTGCTGTTTCAAGAAATGCTGAATGCATATAGAAACAGAAATTTAGCAGCGGTTGTGCTCGCAAGTGATGGATTACATAACTCAGGTGCCGAGCCTGAGTCGTACATTCGCCAATTGCAAAGCCCAGTGTATACGGTATTGATGGGCGACTCTACCCCGCAGCGAGATTTACGCATCATCAATTTAACACACAACGATATTGTGTATTTGAAAAATGATTTTTTGTTGGAAATGAAATTGAATGCATTTGACCTCAACAACAACACTACAAAACTAAGTATCGAACATAAGGGCAAAGTAGTTTGGACTGCTAACCAAGCCATCACTACCAACAACCAGCAGCTAAATGTACAGGCCATATTAAATGCCAACGAACCGGGCATGCAAAAATATACGCTTAAAGCAAGTGTGTTGCCAGGAGAGAAAAATAGTAAAAACAATACCAGGGATTTTTATATTGATGTAATTGAGAATAAACAACAGATTGCGTTAATTGCCGCTGCTGCTCACCCTGATTTATCGGCTATAAAAAACTCAATAGAGAATAACGAAAACTATAAAGTTGATTTATTTATTGCAGATGAATTCAACATATCTCAGCTCAATAAATATCAGTTATTAATACTACACCAAGTTCCAAGTTCAATTGCCAGTATGAGTAATTTATTTGCCAGCATTGAAAAGCAAAATATACCGTGTTGGTTAATATTGGGTAACCAAAGCTATTTAGATTTATACAATCGTTTGCCATTTGGCTTGAAAATATTGAACTCTAAAGCCAATTCAAATGAAGTATTAGCAGTAAAACAAGGCGATTTCCAAGGCTTTGTATTGAGTAATGAATGGACAGAGCTTTTAAAAGAATTACCACCGCTAACCGCCGCATTTGGAAATTACAAATCGTCGAATGCCATGCAATCTTTATTTGTACAGCGCATAGGTTCGGTAATTAGTGAACTGCCATTGTTGAGTTTTGGAAATGATGGGCAACGCAAGTACGCAATACTAAGTGCAGAGGGTTTATGGAAATGGCGCATTCAAAACATGAGGACCTATGGAAATACTGAATTGTTCGACGAACTAAATTCTAAAATTGTACAGTACTTATCTTCTAAAGACGACAGACGAAAGTTTAGAGTGAGTATGCCATCATATAAGATTGAACAAGGCGAAAAAGTGTATTTCAGAGCGGAGTTATACAACGATAGTTACGAATTGTTGAATACTCCCGAACTAAAAATGAGTTTGAAAAATGAGCAGAATAAAACCTTCGACTATGTTTTTTCGAGAACAGAAAAAGCATACGAATTAGAACTCGCAGAACTACCTGCGGGAGAATATTCTTACCAAGCAGAATGTGTTTTTGCAAACAATAAATACAATGCAAAAGGAAGGTTCAGCATAATGCAAAATAATTTAGAAGAGCTAAATACTACCGCAAATTTTGATGCATTACGTATGTACTCCAAACTTAGTGGGGGCAATGCTTTCGGAGCAAATGAATATGATAAATTAGCAGATGAATTATTAAATACTGATCGTTATAAAACCATTTCTTACGAAGAGAAAAAAACAGATGAATTGATAAATTTAAAATGGATTTTCTTTTTGTTGTTGACCTTAATTTCTGCAGAATGGTTGCTCAGAAAATACCACGGATCGTATTAATTATTTTGTGTCGAAAAAAAATATTTGTAGTTCTAAATTAAAATTCTGTACATTTGATGTTAATATGTGGAAAACATTAATCTTGATGTTCAAGAGGATATGTTTTTCTTTGTATTAGAAACATAAAACATGAAACCCGCTTGTGGTTAAAACTAAGGCAGATGATCAAGCGGTCATTTGCCTTTTTTAATGTCAGAAAAAAAATGTGGAAGTCGATTCTTAGTTTCTTTAAAAATAAATACTACATGAGCTTACTCGCTTTTTTAGTATGGATGTTGTTGTTTGATCGCAATGATATTTTCTCTCAATACAAACACATATCGGAGTTAAATACCTTAAAAGAAAACAAAGCGTATTATAAAAAAGACATCGAAAAAATTAACAACGACATCAAGGAATTAAGCACAGACCAAAACGACCTCGAAAAATTCGCCCGAGAGAAATACTTGATGAAGAAGGATAACGAGGATGTTTATGTGATCGTTAGACAGTAGACCGCCCCTCAACTACGCTTCGCTGCGTTCGGGGACCGATCGTTTCATATAAGAAAAAAAAGTATCAGATTAGCACCGCCCCTCAACTACGCTTCGCTACGTTCGGGGACCGACCGCTCTCCCTAAAAAGTAAAAAAAGTAAAAAAGAAAAAGTAAAAAAGGAAAAAGTAAAAAAGGAAAAAGAAAAAAGGATTGCCGAATAGAGTGCCCCCAAAAAGTTAGACACTTATTGGGGGCAT
>JAGVEE010000056.1 GCA_020058405.1 Sphingobacteriales bacterium | reverse complement strand
GATTGGTATTTTATACATCAAGTACAAATTACAAACACAAGTATTAAAAATTTGGATGTGTATATTGCTGTAAAAAACATTTTCAACTTTTTACCATTAGATCCTATTATGAGAGCGAATGATCCTTTTGATAAAAATTTGAATGTAAATAATCCTAATAATTATACGTTTGATACAACTTATGGTTATGCGCCAATGCAAGGGCGTAGAGTTTTATTTGGCTTGCGCTACCATTTGGCTAGATAAAGCTTGTGGGAAAGATAATAGGTAATTATAACTTACTTATTAAAGTAAAGATTAAATTCATCTTCATTAAAACCGAGAATAATTTTCCCCATATTTTCAATTAAGGGTCGTTTGATAACGCTTGTGTTTGCTTGCATTACAGCAATTGCAGTAGAAATAGTTTTTAATTTCTCTTTATCTTCTTCTGATAAATTTCTGTAAGTAGGGCCTTTAGAGTTTATTAACTTTTCTAATGGAACTATTTTTGCCCATTCTTTAATTTTAGATGCTTCTATACCCAGCTTTTTATAATCATGAAATTCATAACTAATGTTATGCGATTCTAAATAAGTAAGTGCTTTTTTTACAGTGTCGCAATTTTTTATACCGAAGATTCGTTTGCTCATAAGATAGTGTGCTAGTATGCTAGTGTGCTAATAAGCAAATATATCTGTTAATCATTACTCTTGCAACCACTAGCACACTAGCATACTAACACACTAGCACACTAACCTCCTTGCCCGCCGCCGCTTTTCCCTTTCACATCATCATTACTTATGCCGCGTTGGTTTTTCTTAACTCCACCATCTAATTTTCCAAATCTGTAACTTACACTACAACCGTAATTGCGATAGAAGTTTTGGAAATTTGTGGTTTGTGTAAATTGTGCAGTATTAAAATCTTGTTTCCAATCTCTAAACTTTTTCCATGGGTTGCTAATTTGAGCGGTAAGTGTTAATTTTTTATCTAGATAATCTTTTGAAATACTAAAGGATGAATATACAAATTCATTTGATTGGCCTTGTAACTGTATCCATGGACTGTAATACCCAACATTTACTCTCGCTCTGAATTCTTTTGGTAAAGTATAACTCGCAAATGCAAATGCGTTTCCTTGGAAACCTTCGTTCGTAAAAAATTGTGAATTATAGGTTCCTTCTATCCATATATAAGAAAGTAAGGCATTTAAATTAACATTTAGTTTTTTATTGAATGGGTAACTAATATTAGCATTGAAGCCAAGTTTTCTGTCTTTGCCTATATTTTCATACGTATCTCTACTTATTGTATCAACACCTAATGAAGTAACACTTTGAATGGTATTGTTTGCGAAAGAATAACTCGCACCCACATTAATACTTCCTTTTTTGAAGGTGCTGTATCCAATTTCAAAATTATTGGTTAACACTGCTTCTAAATTCGGATTTCCGTAACTAATAAATCGTGGATTCATTTGATTGATAAATGGATTGAGTTCCCAAATACTTGGACGTTCTATACGTTGTGTATAGCCTAAATTCAAACTACTCATGTCTTTAAATTTACGTTGAACAGAAATAGATGGAATTACATTGGTATAATCTTGTGTTACTTTGGTTGCTGTGGTTTCAAAGTTTGCATCAACAGTAGTACGCTCTACTCTTACACCTGCACGTATTCCCCAATTTTCTAATTTTAAATTATACGAATTATAAAAGCTGTATACATTTTGTTGATAGTTGAAATTATTACTATTAGCAGAATCGTACACAAAATCATTTACCAAGGGATCAAAATTATGTTGTGAATATTCGCTGAAATTATTTCTTAAAATTGCTTTTACACCTGCTTCAATATCTACTTTTTTAATAGGGTGTACATAATCCATTTGGTAAGTTTGTTCATTCGTACCCGACTCGTTATTTTGTCTGTATGGATTAAAATTAAAGTTTACATTTTGGCTTGTGCTAACATTGTTTTCATTGCCATTTGTACTTGGCGAATATTTGTAAGAGAGTGTTAACAATTGATCTTTATTTTTTTTGAAACCGTGTTGAAAATTTAATCCAATATCCGTTCCAGCCCAATCGTTTTTACCATCATTCTCTAAAATAAAATATTGATCTAGGGAACCTGTAGAACCATAGAGTGTGCTGCTTTGTGTGCTTTGGGAATTCCCATAACCAGGGTTCGTGCCAATGGTAGCCGTTAATAAATTTAGTGTATCGAACTCATAACTCATTTCAGATTCTACATATTGCCAAAACCAAAAATTTTTGTTAGTACCCTTTTGTAATAAAGTAGTTTCTTGTAAAATACCAACTCTACTAGAGTTAAAACCAGTTTCCGGTATGTCTTGGTAACCGTTGCCATAATAAGCACTCATGGCAAATTTATTTTTCTTGAGGGTTAAGGATGCACTCATACCTGGCCCCCAAGGGAAATTATATCTTGTACTTACAGAACCATTGTATCCCGACTCTAATTTTTTGGTAGTTATAATATTGATGATGCCCGCTAATCCTTCAGCATCATACTTTGCAGGTG
>JAGVEE010000159.1 GCA_020058405.1 Sphingobacteriales bacterium | reverse complement strand
TTCTACAAATATTGGATTAAGGTATACGGGTTTTAAGTATCAGGATTTTTTACAATTTAATTTAGAACCAAGGGCATTAATTACCTATATATTCCGAAAAAATTATGCTTTAAAAGCATCGTATGGCAGGATGACACAGTACTCACATTACCTGAATGCCTTTGCTGGTATAGGCTTGCCAACAGACCTATGGTTGCCAAGTACTGATAAATTGTTGCCAGAAAAATCTGATCAATATACATTAGGTGTATATTTTAACAACAAGAAAAATTTAAAATTCAATGTAGAGGGTTTCTATAAATTTCAGAAAAATATTATTTCGTACGCTACAAATTCTAGTTTTTTTTCATCATTAATTAGTGCTGAAGAAGATAACCAAAGTTGGGAAGAGCGCACAATGGATGGATTGGCAGAAATGTATGGTGTAGAATTTCAAACAGAATACAATCATGCTAAATACAGGGCATTGTTTGCTTATACACTATCCTATAGTAAAAATTATTTTGATGAATTAGATTATGGAAAATGGTTCTGGGCAAATAATGATAGGCGACATAATATTTCCTTGATGAACTCTTATCATATTACAAAAAAATGGAGTGTGATTGCTACTTGGATTTATACTACAGGTACTCCTTTTACTTTGCCAGAAGCTAATTTCTATGTACAAGGGCATGAGCCAGGAGGGCTTTCACAGGGAGGTTTTGGAGGGCCCTCTCAATACATGGCATACGATTATAAGGGTATTAACAACTATAGAATGTCTAGTTATCATAGATTAGACATCAACATAAATTATAAAACAAAAATTAAAAAGCTAGAGTTTGAGATGCAAGCGGGAGCAATGAATGTTTATAATAGAAAAAACACAATATATTATATGATAGGGTATAATGAACAAAAAAGCACTAACGAATTAAAGCGTACTGCATTTTTAGGTATTATGCCTAACCTCACTTTAAATATTAGATTCTGATGAAATATATAGTTTGGATATTGATTTTTAGTTCGGTGCTTTTCAGTTCATGTGAAGAGCTCGATTCTGATATTGATATTAAGGAAGCTGAATCTAAAATAATATTGAATGGATTTATGACACCATCTGATTCTGTTGTAAAAATTAATGTATATCAAACACAACCAACACTAGGGCAAAGCTTAGATGTATATGTGAGAGATGCAAGATTAACCTTAAGTGATGGCATTACAACAGACACCTTTTTATACTTAGCAGACGAATCTGTTTATATTTTAAACAAGCGAGTTAGCTCAAACACTACCTATACTGTTCGTGCTGAATTGCCAGATGGGCGTTGGGCAGAAGCGAGTTGTACCACACCAGATGAGCAACCATTGGATTTTACATATACAATAGATTCTATTGTAAATGGCAATAAAATTGAGTATACTGTAAAAATGAACTGGACAGATTTATCACCAAAAGCAAATACCTATTACAGAACCGATGCAGAAATGTATTATTTAATAATTGATACACTTACACAGACATATCAATTTATTACTACAGAATTAATTCCGAATATTGCAGAAATAAATAAGGGTACGGGCTTGAATACACAAATGGAAGTGGTATATAAAAGTAATAAGGAAGTAAGGTTTGTGGAGAAATATTTAGAGTTACATTTATTAATGATAGATGAGGATTATTATCAATTTGAACTAACTAAAAAAAGTAATTACTCAGGATACCCGAACTATGAATACTCAAAGCTATATTCGAATGTTAAAAACGGATTTGGAATTGTGGCGAGCTATAATAACTATGTATTAAAACCCCTAAACTTAAATTAAGATGAGCAAAGAAAATATAGACGAGTTAATTGCCCTAAAAATAGTAGGCGAGATTAACCAAGCCGATGAGCTTATTTTGCAAGAATGGCTAAATGCTTCTTCAGAAAACAAATCACATTTTGCTGAGATGCAAAAATTATGGGATGCCGGTTTAGAGGATGAACAATTTGAGCCTAATGTTGAGGCGGCATGGAATAATGTGAGCAAGAACATTGGATTAAATGAAACAAAACGTGTTGGTAAAGTAGTTCAAATGCCTAGTCGCACCAACCAATTATTATACAAAATTGCAGCAAGTATTGTTATTTTATTAGGTGTTACCTGGATATATACGAGTAAGTTTTCTCAGCCAGAAATGTTGAAATTTGCAACATTAGCAAACGAGCAAAAAGAACTTACTTTGCCAGATAATAGCAAAGTATTTTTAAATGCTAATACAAGTATAGAATACCCAGAAGATTTTAAAGGGAATACACGTGAAATAAAATTAGAAGGGGAAGCTTTTTTTGAAATCACTAAAGATGCATCGCATCCATTTGTTATACACACTGCAAATGCTTATACAAAAGTATTGGGAACATCGTTCAATGTATTAGCTAGAAAAAATTCTGATCAAATTGTGGTAAGTGTAAAAACAGGTAAAGTGGAGGTTGGTTTAGATGAACAGCACAATGTACAATTAGAACCAGGCTATACTGCTAAAGTGAATTTGGGAAATAATGAAGTAGAGAAAATAGTAACTCCATCTGAGAATTACTTAAGCTGGAAAACGAAAGAAATTGTATTTTCTGATGTTACCATTGCAGAAGTAATTGGTTTTATGGAAACGTATTACGATATAAATGTTGATGCAAATAGTGATATTTTAGAATGCCATTTTACTGGTAAGTTTAACAATCCAAGTTTAACAGAACTATTGAATGTATTGGAGTTGAGCAATGGTATACAAGTAGAAATGAAAGAGAAGGAAATAATACTGCGAGGAAATCCTTGTACGAATTAAAAATAAAAAAAGACTCTTATGAGTCTTTTTTTATTTTAGGGATAGGGGTAAGTAATTTCAACTTTGTCATTAGTGTATAAAAACAAAAAATTGTACACAATGAAAAAAATAATTTTACTTTTCACATCAGTTGTATTATTGTCGAGTGCCTTAGTTGCACAAACAGTACAACCTAAAAACTCAGTAGGTTTATCTACTAAAATGAAAAAAGCTAGCACAGCTTTAAAATCAAATTCTACGAGCAACAATTTAGTAAACGGAAGCTTTGAAACATGGTTAGTAGACTCCATAGAATCTTTCTCTGGTAAAACCATTAGGTTTATGAGACCCGATATGTGGGCACCTATAAACGGACTTTTCATCGCTTATTTTTTAGATCTTGATATTCCAATTTCTGCTACATTAAATGGAACAAATACGGCTGCAAAAATTGAAATTGCAGATATGGGTTTTGGAGCTGATTTAGCAACGGTTATCCCAACAACAGCACGTCCACACAATTTACAAGGGGAGTTTCAATTTAACGGTGCCGCTGCAGGTATATCCTATTTTGAAGTAATAGCAACTAAGTTTAACATCGCTGCAGATTCATCAGAAATAATTGGTGCAGGTTTTTTTAAAGCCGACGAAAATACAAATGGAACTTTTGAAAATTTTGTTGCGCGTATGGATTATGTAAATGAAACAGATATTCCAGATTCTATTTACGTTTTTGCAAGTTATTTGGAAGGAGATTTAGGCACTTGGTTTAAGTTTGATAACCTGTTGTTAAACTATTCACCAACAGGAGTACAAACAAACAGATCTGGAGAGTTATCTGTATATCCAAATCCCTCA
>JAGVEE010000185.1 GCA_020058405.1 Sphingobacteriales bacterium | reverse complement strand
ATTGGTACAGGTGCGATGGGTACAGTTGGCGATTGCTGGGACCGTTACCATGTAAGAGTATTAGAGGTGTATGAATCTGTAAAAATTATTGAACAATGTTTAACACGTTTAACAGGGCCTCTTAAAAGAAATGCAGAGTACGACCCTCGTTCTAAAATGCCTAAAAAAATAATTCCTAAAGCACAAGAGTTTTATATACGTGGCGAAAGCCCTAAAGGTGAGCTCGGATTCTTTTTTGTAACAGATGGGAAAACAGAAAAACCAATACGATGCAAAGCTCGTTCTGGAGCATTCTCAAATTTATCTGTTTTACCTGAAATCTCTAAAGGGGTAATGATTGCGGATATAGTAGCAATACTTGGCTCGATAGATATTGTTCTTGGCGAAGTAGATCGCTAAAATTCGAATTTTCGAATATTCGAACATTCGAAGATTCGAAAATTCGATTAAATAAGCTGCAGTTTCCTCATTTTCTCGAGCAATTGTTCAATCTTAAAAGGCTTCTCGAGGGTATCATCCATGCCTGCATCCACACATTGCTGCTCATCGTCGCCAAATGAACCTGCTGTAATGGCTAAAATTTTAGGCCTGTTTTCTTTATAAATTCTGATGATTTCTTTGGTGGTTTCTAAGCCATTCATATCGGGCATTTGGACATCCATTAGTACTAAGTCGAATTTACTTCTACTTAGTGAATCTAATGCTTGAATGCCGTTATTCGCTAGCTCTAAATGATAACCTGCTTTCTCAATAACTTTTTTTATGAGCAATTGATTTACCATGTTATCTTCGGCCAGCAGAATACGTATATTTCCTGTTGGTTTCACTGAATCCATGAACTCTATTTGTTGTTGTTGTGTTGTTTGTTGTTATTTCAAAAATAGTTAAATATATTACAACAAAAAAATTAACATCAAAATTTATACCAATTAATAAATATGATACGTACAGCGCGTGTAGAGGACTTATCTCAAATTGTGGCTATTTATAACCAAACCATCCCCTTAGGCTATGTAACGGCAGATACAGTAGAACAGACAGTAGAAAGCCGATTGGAATGGTTTCATCAGTTTAACGAAAGCAGGCCATTATGGGTATACGAAATTGATGAAAGGATTGTAGCTTGGTGCAGTTTAAAAAGCTTTTATGGTAGGCCTGCCTATGCAATTACAGTTGAAATAGGAATTTATATTGATGAAAATTATCGTAAATCTGGCATCGGATCCGAACTACTTTTACATGCAATACATCAAGCAAAAACATTAAATATCGAAACCATTCTTGCATTTATTTTTGCGCATAACTTTGGTAGTATACACTTTTTTAAAAAATATGGATTTGTTGAATATGGGCTATTGCCATCTGTAGCAATAATAGACAATCAGAAAATAGATTTAGCCATACTTGGGTATAAAACTATCTAAAAAAAAAGGAGCCCCGTTACTAAACAGGGCTCCTAACCTAACTAACCTAAATTATTGAAAAACCACTTATAAAAGTGTCCTTGAAAAGGCGATTTATTGTATTAACGTATTTTCTGGTGATTTAGTTTTACCAAACCACTTTTGTTTCAAATTAGTTACCAATAAATACATTACCGGTACTAATATCAACGTTAAGAACGTAGCAAAAATCAATCCGAAAATCATTGTCCATGATAATGGCCCCCAAAATGCTACGTTATCTCCACCAAAATAAATATGTGGATTAAATTCTGTTAATAACAAAGCGAAGTCCATATTCAAGCCAACAGCCAATGGAATTAAGCCTAACATAGTTGCGAAAGCAGTAAGCAATACTGGTGTCATACGTGTTCTACCTGCTTCTAATACCGCATCGTATGTATTCATGCCTTGCGAAATCATCAGATCTGCAAACTCCACGAGCAAAATACCGTTTCGAACCACTATACCGGCTAAGGCAATAATACCTACCCCCATCATAACAGTCGACATAGTCATTTTGAAAATGGTTATACCCAAGAGCACACCAATTATACTAAAGAAAATTTCACTTAAAATAATAATTGGTTTACCAATAGAATTAAATTGAGTTACTAAAATCAATAATATTAATCCAAATGAAACCAATAAAGCAGTACCTAAAAACTTCACCGTTTCCATTTGCTCTTCTTGCTCACCAGCCATTTTAACCGTTACTCCTGTTGATGTTTTAAACTGATCAATTTCTCTTTGAATATTTGATACCACTTCAGCTGGGTTATAATCGCCCAATACGTTTGACGATAAAATGATGATACGTTTTTGTTGTTTGCGTTTTATACCACCGTACGTATTTACGTATTGTATGTCTGCGAAAGATGATAGAGGAACCTGACGAATCATTCCGCCCATTCCCATATCTCTATACGTTACGCTCATGTTTTGCAAGATGTCTAAGTTATTTCGTTGATCTTCTCTTGCGCGAACATTAATTTCATAATCATCTTTTACATCACGGAATTTAGAAATTTCTTTTCCGTACAATGCAGTACGTAATTCCATTGCAACTTGCCCTGTAGAAATACCTTCTCTATTTGCACGCTCTCTGTCTATATCAAAAATAATTTCTGGTTTATTGTTTTGGAAATCCGATTTTAATTCTTCAACTCCAGCTACATTTCGTTGATCTAAATATTTTTTCAACTTTAAGGATGTAGAAACTAAAGAGTCTAAGTTATCACCAGTTATTTCTATAGAAATTGGTTTAGCAGTTGGTGGCCCCGATTGTTCTTTGGTTACAGATATTTCAGCACCTGGTATGCCTTTTACAGCATCACGTATTTTATCTAAATATTGTGATGTATTTACACCATTTCTTTTTCCAAATTCCACGAAGGCTACCGATACTTTTCCTCTATTTGGGTATTTACCTTGATCTTCATCTTGTGGATCCGTAACACCTACCGTAACGTTTGATATTATTGAAGATACCATTGGATTGTCTTTACCCACCACTTTGGTAACTCTATTTTCTACATTTTTAATTACTTCATTTGTATATGCTTGATCTGTACCAACTGGTAAGCTTACGTATACATAAACAAAGTTTGGATCAGAATCTGGGAAGAATACAAATTTTGGTGTACGCACCATCATAAACATAATGGTTAACACAAATAATCCCAAGGTGCTCATCAATAATGTCCATGGACGGTGTAATGCCCACTCTAATTTTTTAGCATACCAATTTTGGAAACGTGGCCATGTTTTATTTTGAAATTTATAAACAGCTCTCTCTAAATAAAAATGATGCACCAAATACAATAATGCTAACACTATTATAAAGTTACCGAAACCGAAATTTATTAAGTATCCAATTAATGCTGCTCCTGCAAAATATAGCAATGTTTTACGTACAGCTTTATCGAAAGTTGGTTTATCATCACTGTGATGATGCGGTTTCATAAAGTCAACTGCAAATACAGGGTTGATGATGTATGCAACTAAAAGAGATGCTAATAAAGTAATGATTAAGGTTACCGGTAAATAAAACATAAACTCACCAATAATACCTGGCCAAAACAACAAGGGTACAAATGGTGCCAATGTGGTTAAAGTACCTGAAAATACTGGCAAGAATACCTCTCCGGTAGCTACTTTTGCAGCTTTTTTGATCGGCACTTTTCCGTTATCAAAAATACGGTGTGTATTTTCAATTACCACAATCGCATCATCTACAACTATTCCCAATCCTAATAAGAACGAGAACAGTACAATCATGTTCATGGTAAAATTAAAACCAAATAAACCACCTAATGCAGGCATCGCAATAAATGCTACACACATAGAAAGTGGTACCGACAATGCCACAAAAAGAGCATTGGTAACACCCATAAAAAACATCAAAATAATAGTAACCAAAATAAACCCGATGATAATAGTGTTTATTAAATCGTGTAAGGTTACACGTGTTTGATCTGATTGGTCACCTGTAATTTTAATATCTAAACCTTTTGGGAAATTATTTGCTTGCATGTCTTTTACAATCTCACGAATCTTATCCGATGCTTCAATTAAATTCTCTCCACTACGTTTTTTTACGTTTAAGGTAATTACATTTTTCCCGTATAAACGTGCATAACTTTCTTGCTCTTTAAAACCATCTACCACTTCTGCAATATCTTTTAAATACACAGATCCGCCTGATGGAGTTTTTATGATGGTATTAGCAATTTCTAATGCATTTGGGTATTCTTTTTTAATATTCAATGTTCTACGAACACCGTCAACTCTGAGTGTACCACCAGATGCAGAAATGTTTTCGTAACCAATTGCACGTTCTATGTCTCCAAAAGATATTTGTGTACCAGCCATTTTATTCAAATCAACATTAATTTGAATTTCTTGCTCTAAAGCACCTACAATATCCACTCCCGAAATTTCTTTTAAACCCTCTACTCTATCTTTTAAATCATCCGCATAATCTTTTAATTTTTTCAAATCAAAATCACCCGAAATATTCAAATATAAAATAGGTAAGTCAGATAAGTTAATATCTAACACATCTGGGTCTTGTGGTAAGTTATTTGGTAAATCTTGCTTTGCTTTATCTACCGCATCTTTCACACGCTGCTTTGCTTCTTTAATATCCACATTGGTATTAAATTCTGCCGTTATAAAAGAGAAATCTTGGTAAGAGTTTGAAGTAATTTTTTTCAAACCTGGAGTAGATTTCAATTGTTTTTCTAATTGCTTCGTTACCAAATTCTCCATGTTTTGTGGAGAAGTACCCGGATATACCGTTGATACGAAAATCTTTGGAATCGAAATTTCCGGAAAGTTTTCTTTCGGTAAATTTAAATATGCAAAGTACCCGATTACAAATATTAAAAAGGTAATTACATAAATTGAAGTCTTATTATCTATAGCCCAACTCGAGGGACCAAATTCTTTGTGTTCGTCTTTCATCTTCTGAAATTTTGAGTGTGGTTAATTACAACTTAACTACGTCGCCTTCGTTTAAATCTTGGTAACCAATCGTGATAATTTTATCGCCTGCAGTTAAACCAGTTTTAATTTCTGCAGTACCACGGTACACTTCACCAACTTTTACGTTTGCTTTTTTAACAATTAATTTACCAGCATTATCATTTACTACAAAAACGTAGTTACCAGATTGGTCGCTTTGTATTACGTTCATCGGAACTGTAATTGCATTTGTCGATTTGTAGTCAATAATTTTCATTACCGATAACATATTAGGGCGATAGTTTTTATTGTTACTTAATTTTACTTCTACCTTAAATGTTCTGCTTACTGGGTTAATTGCATTAGCAGCAAAATCAATTTTAGCACTTACTTCTTGTTTCAAATCTGGGAAAGATACTACTACCGCATCACCAGCATTTACTGTACTCAAATAACTTTCTGCTAATTCTGCTGTTGCTTTTAACTGACTAAAGTTTACCACACGGAATGCTGGGCGAGCACCCGGCGAAACCATCTCTCCTTCTTTAACATCCACTTGGTCTACAATCCCATCAATTGGAGATTTAATGTTCGTATTATCTAATTGCTCCTTTGTAGTTGCAATAGTGTTTTCTAAAGCATCCTTGTTATTTTTTGCTTGTAAATAAGCTACTTCAGTTCCAATTTTTTGATCCCAAAGATTTTTCTGTTTGTTGAAAATAGTGGTTACTAATTCTAAACGAGTATATAACTCATCCATTGATTTACGAATAATTGCATCGTCAATTTTAGCTAATACTTGTCCTTTTTTAACTTGCTGACCAATTTGTGCATAAACCTTAACCACTGGGCCCATAGCACGTGGAATAATGTTTACGTTTTGGTCTGCTTGTACCTGACCGTGAACTTCTACATAGTGAGTAAACTCAGTAGTTTTTAATGTATCAATAGATACAAATTTCACTTTTTGATTATCTTCAGGATTTTCTTTTGCTAAGATTGCTTCTAAGGCTGCAATTTTAGTAGTCAATTCTGATTGTTGTTTTTTCAAGCTTTCTAATTCAGCTTTTTTATCGCCAGTGTTAGATTTAGTGCATGCCACTAAAAAACTTGCTGCTGTAAGTACTATTAAAATAGGTTTCATATCGAATATAAATTTCTAGGTGTGTTGATTATTGTATTTTTCCAAATGCTTTGTCCAATTCTACTTTAGCAATTAATGCTTCGTATAATGAACTGATGTAATTAGTTTCTGCTTCTTTTAATGAGGTTTCGGCAGTAGTAACTTCTAAACTCGAACCAATTCCTTGGTCGTATTTAGCTTTAGATACACGCAAAACTTCTTTTGCTAAGTCCATGTTTTTGCGTTGATTTTCTAATGAACGAACGCTGTTATTATATGAGATTTGTGTTTGGCTACTTTGTAAATTCAGTACATTCTCCATGTTTACTAAATCATTCTTAGATTTCTCTAAAGTTAATTTAGCTTGTTTAGTTTGATGGTACTTCTTACCCGAACCAGTAATAGGGACATTTAATTGTAAGCCTATTACCGAAGTAGGAAATGATTTATCAAATAAAGTTCCGAAATCATTATTCAAATAGTTTCTAGAAAAACTACCGAAGGCTACTAAACTTGGAGCGTGTGTAACAATATTTCTTTGGTAATCTAACTCGTTTAATTTCATCGAAGTTTTCAATAATTGATATTCTACACGTTCTTCTGGTGAAATTACTTGCTTAGATTCAACTAAAGCTTGTAGTTGTATTGCTTCCAATTTATCAGTTAACACCAAGTCATTTTTTATTGGCATACCAATTTGGAATTTCAATAATGATAAACTTAAGTCGATTAATTTCGCAACGTTTTCTCTTTCTGTACTTAAATTATTATACAAAACACTTAAACGATCGTAATCAACTTTTTCAGCAAAACCATTTTCGTAATAGGCTTTGGTATCTTTTAATGTTTTCTCTAATCGTACAAGGTTTGCATCTAATAAACTCAAGCGTTCGCGATTTACTAAAACTGAATAATAAGCTTTAGTTACCGTAACATTTGTTTCAATTTTTGTTCTTTCCAATGCTTTAACTGTTAGCTCTTTGTATACAGAACTCGCT
>JAGVEE010000412.1 GCA_020058405.1 Sphingobacteriales bacterium | reverse complement strand
TGTAAGATGTTAATAAGCACTCAAAAGATGTTGGTAAGCACAAAAAAGAGGTTAATAACCTGTTAGTATCTATGTTAATTCAAAAAATTATAGTTGTTTTGTAGAAAACACAAAAGAATGGATAGTAAAAGTAATCAGCAGGTTTTCGGGATACGTGCGATAATGGAAGCGATTGAAAGTGGAAAAGAAATTGAATCCTTGTTTATACAAAAAGGAATTTCGGGTGATTTGTTTAGGGAGTTACGTAAGTTAATTGATAAACATCAAATAAAATATCAATATGTACCTATCGAAAAATTAAATAGGTTAACCACTAAAAACCACCAAGGAGTAGTAGCCTTTATCTCTCCTATTTCTTTCCATCAGGTTGAAGATTTAATTCCTTTTATTTATGAAAAAGGGGAAACTCCTTTGTTACTTGTGTTAGATAGAATTACAGACGTTCGAAATTTTGGCGCCATCGCCAGAACTGCCGAATGTGCTGGCGTTCACGGCATCATTATCCCTTTAAAAGAAAGTGCTGCCATCCATTCAGATTCTATTAAAACTTCTGCAGGTGCATTGTTTAAAATCCCTGTATGCAGAGTACATTCCTTGAAAAAAGCGGTAGAATACATGCAAGAGTCGGGTTTACAAGTAATAGGTTGCTCGGAGAAAAATGACGAAAGCATGTACACAGTTGATTATACAGTTCCAACTGCTGTAGTATTAGGCTCAGAAGAAGATGGTATTTCTAACGAACTCATGCGCATACTTGATCGATTTGCAAAAATTCCTTTAATGGGCGAAATAGAATCCTTAAACGTTTCAGTTGCTGCTGGAGTGGTGTTGTATGAGGCAGTACGCCAAAGAAGTTAAATGTGCAAATATTTAAATGTGCAAATCCCGAAAAACGGGACAAGTTGTGCAAATGAAGCAGCTTCATCGCGTAATAACCTAATAACACAATAACCTAATAACTCAAAAACCTAATAACTAATAACTCAATAACAAGGCATGAAAGTTCCCAATTTTAAGGACCTAATTTTATTCGAAAACGACGACATCGTGGTGGTAAACAAACCTCCTTTTATAAGTTCTTTGGATGATAGAAATGGGGAAACGATTAACATGCTTCGTTTGGCAAAACAAGAATATGAAGATGCACAAATATGCCACAGATTGGATAGAGAAACTTCTGGAGCATTAATATTTGCTAAGAACCCAGAGGCCTACCGAAACGTGTCGATGCAATTTGAACACCGTGAAGTAAAAAAAATATACCATGCAATTGCCGATGGTCAACATCGATTCGATAACATGGAAGTGGATTTGCCAATTGGTATCGGTAGTAAAGGCGTAGTTCGAATCGACAAAGGCGAAGGAAAAGCAGCGGATACTTTGTTTAATACCATACAACTCTTTAATCATTATACCTTAATAGAATGCCAACCACGTACCGGTAGAATGCACCAAATACGTATTCACCTTGCCACGCAGCGTGCCTCTATAACTGGCGATGCATTATACGGTGGCAAACCTTTTTATTTATCGAAAATAAAAAGAGGATATAAACTTTCTAAAGACCAAGAAGAATTACCAATCCTAAAACGATTTGCACTACACGCCAAGCAAGTAGAATTTAAATTGATGAACGGCGAAGCAATTTTAGTAGATGCTCCGTATCCAAAAGATTTTGAAACAGGCTTGAAGATGTTGATGAAGTTTGATAGATGAATTACGAATTATGAATTACGAATTACGAATTGATGTAACATCTGTGCTTAATTCGTAATTTGTAATTCGTAATTACAATAAAAGCCCCACTAACAACCCCACCAGTATTAAGTAGGTCGATGGAATCCTGTCCCAGAGTAGAAGCAGGAAGGTTGCAATTACAATGACTATGCTTACCCATTGATCAATTACTTGGGTAGACATGATGTAGAGTGCGGCGCAAGCAAAACCAACAGATACAGAGTTAATGCCATCTAGCGCTCGTTGTACAGACTTGCGAACTTTTAGCTTTTCCCATGCCGGAAATATCATCAGAATAAATAATAAACCCGGAATGTTTATTCCCATTACAGCTGCAAAAGAACCTAAGGTTTGCCCGATTATTCCACCTTCTCGCATAGACATGCTACCAATAAAAGAAGTAAATGAAAACAATGGCCCCGGAATTGCTTGTTGTAAGGCAAAACCTGCTAAAAATTCTTGCGAAGTTAAATATTGTTTCATCTCCACAAACTCAGTGTACATAAGGGGTACAAGTACTTGTCCGCCGCCAAAAATCATTATACCGTTACGGTAAAAGTTTTCGAACAAACGAACAGGTAAACTAAAAAATGAGCTCTTATTGATGAGTGCTCCGAGTAATGCAAAAAAGATAAGCGTACCGAAAAAAGGTATCAACTTTTTCCAACTAAAAGGCACAGGATTTTTTTCATATACAATTTCGCCTTTGCCAAAAAAAATACTTCCCACAATACCTAATATAATAACTGCCGGAAAAGCGTATGCATTTTGAAATAATATGGTGATGCTTAAAGATACAACTGCCAAGAAATACGAAAACCTGGAGTTGAGCACTTTTTTAATAAGCGCAAATGCTGAATAGGCTACAAAGCCAATGGCTATGGGCTTTAACATGTATATTACGTTAGCTGTTCTTCTGCCTACTCCCATTTGTACAAAGGCAATTGAAAAAATTAACATCAATATAGAAGATGGTAAAATCCAGATAAAAAATGCAGAAATAGCTAAGCGAATGCCGCCTAGTTTATAAGCAATGGCTACCAAGGTTTGTGTGGAAGATGGCCCTGGTAACATTTGACTGAGTGCGTTGTATTGTATGAGTTCCGATTCGGTTACGTACTTCTTCTTTTCTACAAACTCTTTTAGCATCATAGCAATATGGGCTTGAGGGCCTCCAAAAGCTGTGAAGCTGAATTTCAATACATCTACTAAAAATTTTAACTTTTTATTTTCCAAGGTTCTTAATAATCATCGTCATCATCACCTAAACCATTAAAAGAAGCAAAAGCAGATTGTAATTCGTTGTAAGCGTGGTGGTCGCCTAATTTCTTGGCGATGCCCATCCCCTTTTTATAACACTCTTCGGCTTCGGTTCTTTTTTCTAAACTTTCGTACAATTTAGCTAAATGATAATATGTTCCAACATATTCTTCATGTTCTTTCAACAATAATTCATAGTATTCTAAAGCCTTAAGCGCTTCATTACCATTGTTATATTCCATCGCAATTGCGTATAACAGGAAGGGATCTTTAGGATCTTCTGTACGCATTTCTAAAAGACGATTCAGTCTATTTGTATTCATTTTTAATCTTATCGATAATTAATTACTTTTGCAGAACTAAAAAAAACGCAATATGAAAATATTAGTCTGTATCAGCAATGTGCCAGATACCACTACAAAAGTAAGTTTCAATAACAATAATACAGAATTTAACACAAATGGTGTTCAATACATTTTAAATCCTTACGATGAAATTGCCCTTTCAAGAGCGATTGAATTAACAGAAGGAGGAAAAGGTACTACTACGGTAATAAATGTGGGATTAGTAGACACCGAGCCAACCATACGTAAAGCCTTGGCTATTGGCGCTGACGATGCAATACGAGTAAATGCAGCACCAAGTGATGCATACTTTGTATCAAAACAATTGGCAGAAGTAGCAAAAAATGGTGGATATGATCTAATTATGTGTGGAAGAGAGTCAATCGACTATAACTCTGCACAAGTTCCTTCTATGCTTGCAGAAATGCTTGATATTCCATCTGTATCTATTATTAAAAAATTAGAATTAAACGGTAATGAAGCTCAAATAGATCGCGAGATTGAAGGAGGAAAAGAAGTTATAAACCTTTCAACTCCATTTGTTGTTAGTACAGCTGAAGGAGTTGCAGAGCCAAAAATTCCGAACATGAGAGGAATTATGAGCGCGCGTACAAAACCTTTGCAAGTAGTGGAAGCTATTGCAGTGGAGAGAGTATCGGCATTTACTAGTTATGAAATGCCAGCTGCCAGAGGAAATGTAAAATTAATTGATGCTGAAAATCCAGCAAAATTAGTAGAGGCATTAAATGCAGAAGCAAAAGTGATCTAATTATAAACATCTAAGAAATAACAGAAATGAGTGTATTAGTATACGTTGAAAATATTGAAGGAAAATTTAAGAAATCTACTTTTGAAGTAGTTTCATACGCGGCAGAAATTGCAAATATGATGGGTAGTAGTTTAACTGCTTTGTCTATTGGTAATGTTGATGCAGCACAATTAGCAGAGTTAGGAAAATATGGAGCTAAAACGGTTTGGAG
>JAGVEE010000399.1 GCA_020058405.1 Sphingobacteriales bacterium | reverse complement strand
TTTTTCTAAGGCAACTTCTTTTTCTTTGTTTGTATCAAATGCACTAATTGCAATTATTTTAATTTTCTCGTTTTCTTTTCTAATGGTTTCAATTTCATCAAAACCGCTACCATCCGCTAGGTTATTATCTATAAATATGAGATTGTAATGTTCCATACTTGTATCATTCAATTCTTGTATAGAATGGATACTTTCCACTTTTTCGAATTTTTTCTTCAAAAAAATAGTTAATAATAAACAAATATCTTTTTCGTCATCAAGAATTAAAATAGAAAAATCTTTATTCATCCTATGTCTTAATTACTATTCGAACCACAGAACCAGTATTCGTATTATTTTTATACAATAATTTCGCACTGTTTTTACTTGCCAATTCGTTGCAAATGATTAGCCCTAATCCATTCCCTTTTTCGCTAAATGTTCCAATTTGTTGAGTGGAAACTTCGAGTTCAGAAAACTCATCGTTTACACCATTTGGAAAACCTATACCATTATCCTCAATATCTATGTTATATTTATTCTGCTCTCTTGAAGTTATAATGTTGATAAACCCATTCTCATTGGTAAATTTTATAGAATTATTCAATAAATTTCTAAGGATTATCAATAAATGAGTTTTGTCTATGTTTATAGTATCATCCCCGCAAGTACTAATAGATAAATGTATTTTTTTCTTTGTTATAGTGTAATTTAATTCCTTTATTAAATTCATAATAAGCTGGTCGACTTCCACTCGCCCCACTTTCGCATTAATTTCTGTAAGTTGATTTTGAGCCCATTTTAGTAAGTATTCAATAGATTCAAATTGGGTTACAAACTCTTTCCTAATATTATCTAATATGTAATTCAATTCTTCATTGCTCAAATTTTTACTCTCATCAAGTTTTAATACTTGATTTAAATTATTTATTGGATTGCGTATGTCATGTGTAATTATCGATATCAGTTTGTTTTTGTTAACGTTTATTTTTTCAAGTTCTAATTTCTGATTAATAATAACGTCGAGTTGATTTTTAGTAATTCGTTGAAAATAATATAAGCAAAGAAGAATACCTATAAATAAAGTAAGTACATCCATTATGTAAATAACTTCGTTGTATGGTAATTGATTTTGAAAATAAGGACGAATGAAACCTATGCTAAAGTAAAAAAATACACAAAGTAATAATCCTAAAATTCTGTTCATTGGTTTATTATAAACTACGAAAGAAATCATCGCAATGCCAAAGAAATAATTAACAGTAAAACTACTAGGGTTATCAATTAAAGAATATGCACTTACTTCAGCACACAATCCGAAAAACAATACATTTCTGGCGGCAACTCTACGGTGTATGGAGTGAAGAAGAGGGACAAGTGTAAAAAATACCGGGGGACAAATTAAGGCTAAGCTAAAGGTTGTGTTACCAATTTTTAAGCTTTCTAAGAAAAATGCGATGCCAGCAAATGTTACGAATAATGAACCAAAATTCACCATTCTCACTTGTGTTATTTCATTTATGCTGAGCTCTTCGCATATGCCTAAATTTATATACTTGTTAAAGTACTTTTGCATGTTGATGGGGTTATCTGTGTAAAAATAACATTAAAGTACTTCCGCAACAACAAAAGTACTACCTGCAATTAGAATTAAATCCTCTTTATCAGCATTTTCAAGGGCTGCAGTGTATGCATTCCTAACAGAATTATATGATTTACCTAGTAATTTGTAATTTTCAGCCAATTTTTTGCACTCATCTGCATCTAATCCCCTAGGTATATTTGGTTTGCAGAAATAATATATTGCATCTTTCGGCAGTAGCTTAAATACTTTATCGGGTGCTTTATCATTCACCATGCCCCATACCCAATGGAGTTTTTTATGGCTTGTTTTATAGAGTTGTTTTAATATTTCTGAAATACCATCTTCATTATGTCCAGTATCTGCAATACATAATGGTTCGTGTTGTAAAACTTCCCATCTGCCTCTTAAACCTGTTAATTCTTTTACATTTTTGATGCCATCTAAAACATTAGTATCAGTTAAATGATATCCTTTTTGTTTTAGAATTTCAATTGTTTTTAATACTCCCGCTAAATTTTTTTGTTGGTAAGAACCCGGTAGCGAACACTTAATTTCATTATCGTTTAAAAACGAATTATGCGCTTTAAAACAGGAGAATTCATTGCTTGATTTTTCTAAGTATTCTATTTTAATTTCCTGGTCGGCAAAATATATATCAGCATTTTTTTCTAATGCACTATTTATAAAAACATGTTTACATTCTTCTTGCTCCTCGCTAATAACTACTGGGGTATTTGGTTTTATGATACCTGCTTTTTCTGTTGCAATTTTAGGAATGGTATCGCCTAAAAATTGCATGTGATCATAGCTTATGTTTGTTATTAAACATACTTCCGGATGTATTATATTGGTAGAGTCGAGTCGTCCGCCCATGCCCACTTCAATAACTGCTATGTCTACTTTTTCATCAGCAAAATATTGAAATGCCATGGCCACGCAGAGTTCAAAAAATGAAGGTTTTATTTCGTCAATTAGTGTTAATTGTAGTTCCACAAAATCTACAATGTATTGCTGCGAAATCATTTCTCCATTTATTTTTATACGCTCTCTAAAATCGAGTAGGTGAGGAGAAGTATACAAACCTGTTTTATATTCATTACTTTGTAAAACAGATGCTAGCAGATGAGAGCTAGAACCCTTGCCATTGGTACCTGCAATGTGTATTGTTTTTAATTGCTGTTGAGGATTACCAATAGCATTACATAATGCAATGGTGTTATCTAAACTTGGTTTGTATGCTTGTGCACCAATTCGTTGGAACATTGGTAACTGAGCATATAAAAAGTCGAGTGTTTCTTGATAATTCAAGGTATTGATTATTCTAATATAAAAGTAAATATAACAGACCCTGCTTGTATTTCTGGTCCGCTTGAAATTGCATTTAGCTTAGCTCCAAGCACTGCTTTTTCACATTTGTTCCAAAGACTTGCGTTAGAAATGGTAGTGCCTCTTGCGCCTGCTTTTGCGGTTACAATGGTTCCATTTTTATCAACGGTAATTTCTACAGAAACTTTACCTGCCGTTTGCCCATCGTCTTGTATACGTGGCAAACTTATAAATTTACGTCCGCTTAAGTTAAGCGAAACACCATTGCCACCCGTTCCGCCACCACCTTCGTATGATTTACTATTGGGGTCGCCATTGGTAGCACCTTGGTTTCCTGGAGTAGTTCCAGTTCCGTCACCACCTCCGGTGCCATTGTTTTTCTTTCCCTTAAATAGTGCTCGTTGGTCTACACTTGGTTTTGCAGGTTCAGCAGGTGTAGTGCTGCTTGTATTTGTGTTATTAGATGTATTCGGATTTTTATCTACTACCGCAGGTGCCTCTTCGTTGTTTTGAGTTAATACATCTTTATCAGTAGAACTATTGCTTTCTGTAGGAGAATTTGGTCTGTTTGGATCTGTTATTGGTTCCGAAGAAATGTTCTCGCCAATTGCAGGTTCGTCCATACTCGTATAATCATTCCCCATGCCTGTTTCACTGGTACCATAATTTATAACCACTCCGCCCGTTTCAATTTCTTCAATCGGTATTTGTACTTTTATGTAAAAGAAATAACAAAGCGCAAACAATACAATATGTAGTACCGATGTACTTATAATTGCTTTTACTCTCTGCGAATTTTCTTTATGCTCAATTGTATTCATCCTGCTATTTATTTAGGATCTGTAGCCAATACTAATTTTATTTTTAATCGGTTTGATACATCCATTACATTTACAATGTCTTGTATTTGCACTGTTTTATCAACGTATAATATTACTGTTAACTCTTCTGTGTTTTTTATAAACCCATTTAGCACTTGTTCTATTTGATCTTGCGGTACTTTTTGTTTTTCAACATAATACTCAAGGTCTTTGGTAATAGAAACACTAATTGTTTTTTTAGAAACAGATTGCCCACTTGATGCTTTCGGTAATAACAACTTAATAACATTTGGGTTTACAACCGATGAAGCAATTAAGAAAAACAACATTAAAAAAAACATAATGTCATTCATCGAAGCAGTACTTACTTCGGGTGCAATTTTATGTCGTCTTCGTAAATTCATTATTTGCTAGGTTCTTCCAAAAGGTCAATAAAATCAATACTTTCGGTTTCTAATTTTAAAATAATTTTATCAACCATAAGGTTTAGTATGTGGTGACCAACATAGGCAAGAATACCCACTATTAAACCAGCAGCGGAGGTAATCATTTTTTCATATAACCCACCTGCAATACTACCCATGCTAATATTATCTGATAAAGAGATGTTGTAAAATATTTTTATTACTCCTGAAATAGTTCCAACAAAACCGAGCATGGGTGCAATACCCGCTACAATCCCTAATACACTGATGTTCTTTTCTAATTTTGCAACTTCTAATTTACCAACGTTTTCTATCGCGCCTTCAATTTCTTTAATTGGCTTACCAATACGTAGCAATCCTTTTTGCAACATCCTAGCTATAGGTGTATTTGATTGTTTGCACAAAGCTAATGCTGCGTTTAGGTTTCCTTGTTTTATAAGTTCTCTCACTTGCATCATTAAAGAACTTTCATCTTTTATGGCTTTGCGTAAAGTGAAATATCTTTCGAAGAAAATGTAAAAGGCCATTATTGATAAGATCAATATTGGATACATTACCCAGCCACCCTTCATTATCAATTGTAATAAATTTAATTGCTCTGGTGCAGCAGCAGCTTGCGATACTTGTTGAACAACTTGTTGTACAGCTTGCTGTACCGTATCGCTTCCTAAATTTTCAGTTATTTGTAATAAAATCATTTATTTTCTTGGTTTTACAGTCATTAAATAAAAACTATTATCTATTTCTTTTGCAAATGCTAATTCTTGTTTTGCTAATTGAACATCGCTAAACTCAGCTATCACTACATGGTATTTTTTTGTACCATCAGTTTCTAGTACACTTGCTTCAAAGCCTGTGTAATCTAAATTCTTCTCTTCTACATTTGCATCTTGTTTTGTTAGGAATGATGCTTTAGTAACGTAATACATAGTTACAGTATTGTTGCCATAGGTTACTCTTGAATTATCAGTTACATTACTGTTGCTTGTTTGTGAAACAGGCTCTTCAGGGCTGTTTATGGGTGTTTGTTCATTACTTACTTCATCATTTTGTATGTTTTGAATTTCATTTAGCGTATCTGCCAATTGTTCCATTCCTTGTTCCATTACCACTTGAGTGGTATCATTAGTTACTGCAGGTTTGTTTAAACTAGCAATTTCGTTTCTGAAAAAATAGCCTAAAATACCAAACAATGCCAACACTATAATGATAATGAAAGGGGCTTTAACTTTCGAATAATCTAATGGCTTATTCTCTTTTTTAATTTTGGGGATATTCGCTTTTGCAGGTTCTGCAGCTGCTGGAGTAATAGGTTCAGTAGCATTATTGGCAGCACTACGTTCTGCATAGGTTTGCCTAATTGTATCAATGTCTATTTTTTCTGATTGTTTTTCTGTCGCAATCGGAATTTCTAGTTCAACTTTTTTTTCTGGTATTTCTATTGCTGGTAATTCTTCTTCAATTATTGGTTTTATTTCTTCTACTAGCTCAGTTGTTTCTTTATCTGTTTTTAATAAAAACTGATCATCAAATGGTTTAAATACGATGCGTTCATTAATGGCTCTAAACTCTCCAATGCCCTCTACAGTAAATGTTCCTGTGCTGTTTATCGTATTGTATATTTCTTCTAATGATGATTCTATAAACTCTTCTGCATCTTCTTCCGAACAATTGTTTTGTATCGAAATGTGTTTTGATAAAGCTCCATCATCATTTTGTTGCTGAGCACTAAATATGATTGAGATGTACTCTCCATCATTTAAAAAAGTGGTCGTTTTTTGAAGTACAAAAGCACCAAAATTTGGTACAATTATTAATTCATTTTGCGCCAGTATTTCGTGTACATACTTAAATAATGATTTTTTCATAGCATAAGTTTAAAACCGGAAACTAGCACCTAACAATGCTTGGAAGCCTAGTCCATTATAATAGTTAAACGTTTCTCGTTTGTAATTCAATACGTTATTTAAATTTAAATATACCGAAATGATTTTAGAATAACGGTAGTCGATGCCCAAATTCAAATCAACTCCTCCTTTAATGCTTCTTGCATTCCCGTTGACTTCGCGTCCTTGCATTTTAGAGTACGAAAATAGTTGTGCATCTAGTATAAATTTATTCGCAATGTTATAATTTGTACCTAACCTAAAAATACTTGCGGGCCTATGCCAAGCAAATTTTATAGTATCCACGTTGTAAATTGTATGTTCAAAACCAGCAAATATTCTAAGCTTTTCAGAACTTTGGTGGCTATAGTTTAAGTCAATTTTAGTTTGTGATGCATCTGGTCCATCATACACTACATCATATGTTCTGAATGCATCATTGCTAGCCACAAAGTAAACTGCTCTCGAAAGTGATTTGTACTCTACATTTACTTGGTAGGTGTTTTTTAAATCTATTTTTCCTCTAATGCCTCCCAATAAATTTATTTTTTCATTTGTGTTTAACATTCGAATGTCATCACCAATAAAAGGATTCTCACTGTAAAAATCTCGTAAACTATTTTTCTTTACTCTACCATTTAAGCCTGCATATACAATCGCGTCTAACTCCTCTAATCTATAGTTAACAGATACATTTGGGTAAATATGGAACAAATTATTATCGCCAAATTCTTGGTAAATAGCAGCCCCTATTTCAACGTTGAAGCCAGCTTCTTTTAAATGAATACTTGGCTCCATGTAAAACAAATTATTCTTAGAGCTTAAAGAATCCTCAAAGTTCGCAACGTCAATTCCTACCTTGGTTTTAAACTCTTTGTATTTAACTGTGCTACTCAAGGCAAACCTATTTTCTTTGGCATCAAAGCGATCGTTAACGGTATAAAAATCAAAGTTACCTACATACGATAAAGAATTAAAGGCTTGCAAATTCGATTTTAATTCAGATTGAATGCCAAATAAATTATAATTCTGACGAACTTTTTTTGCTTCGTAAGAAACTAAGGAATGGTCGTATCCATAAAAATGATTTACATCTCTATCATACAAAATCCCTAAACTAATATTCTGTTTAGCATAAATTCTTTTTGCATAAGCTTCAATTGTATTATCGCTATAAGCCATGTTTTTAACACTTCCAGCTTGAGCTTGATGTCTGTAATGTGCGCCCAATACCCATTCTTTAGATCGCAAATTGTTTGTCCAAGCTTCAAAATAAGTTGTGCTCGCATTACCTGCACCTACACGTATGTAATGATTGTAGAGCTTTGCAATGCTTTCGTTTTTCATTTTCTCAATTTGAGCAGCACTTACATTCATTGAGCTATCAATTCTATGCGATAGAAAATTATAAGTAGGTGTTTCCTTACCTTGCTCTTCTACTTTAATTTCTGGGTTAGCTGTAACTTTTACCGCTTCTGCTAATATGGGTTTATATTGCCTTACTACGTTTACTTCTTCCGATAAATTTCGTTGTGCAAAACTGTTAGTGCTTATCAATCCTACAGCCAACAGTATGTATATGTATCTTCTGTTCATATTATTTTGGCTGTGTAAGTTCTGTTAATTTCTTTTTTGCCTCTTCAATTATACCGTCATTCTCTATACTGTATTCATCAATAATAGATTCGAGTGTGCTTTTTGCCTGGAAATCGTTACCCAATTTAGCGTATGTTTCTGCTAAAATAATAAAGCCCTTTGCTACCCAAAATTCGTATGCTGGTACTTGGTTACTCAAATCAAAACATGCTTGCTGTGCATCTAAGTATTTTCCTTTTATAAACAGTATCTGAGCAAGCATGTATTTTGCTTCAGCACCGTATTCTGTTTTTGTTAATTTAGCAACTGCTCTAAAATAATTATCTGCTTGCTCGATATTATTTACACTAAAATAATACCTGCCCAAGTATAGGTTTGCTAGGTACTGATCTTCAATACTCGATTTTTCAACCAATAATACTTGTTGAGCATATTTCATAATTCCAGTAGAATCATTAAGTGCTGCGTACGATTTTAATGCACCAGAAATAGCTTCTAAATAGTTGTCTTTAAATTCAGCTTGCGATTCTAAGCTAGTGTATAACTTTGCTGCCTTTTCGTAATCTTTTAGTTTGAAATTAATTCGAGCAGATTGCACTAATGATCTTTCTAAATATTTTGGATTAGAGTTTGCAACTAAAAATTCATAATCTATTAAGGCCATTTTATCTTTTTTGGTTTTCATAAAACACTCAGCTCTGTTGGCATGTGCTTCTAAAATAAAAGATCCATTTGCAAATCGTTCTATGTAATTATTAAACCCGTTTATTGCATTTTCGCAATCGCCAATTAGATACCTATTGTTTGCAGCTTGGTACGTAATAGAATCTTGTGCACCTGAGCTTACGCTTGCAAAGGGTAATGTTTTTACATAATTCAAATAGCCATCGGCATTGCCTGCATCCACATAAATATTTTTAATAGCTAATAACGCTTCTTTCGCTTCCTCAGTTCCTGGGTAATCGGCAATAATTGCTTTATACATTTCTGTCGCTTTTTCATCGTTTGATTCGTTGTAATAAATCAATCCTAAATTTAATCTGCTCTTAGCTACAAATCTGCTGTTTTGGAATTTTTGTATCACCGATAAAAAATATTGTATCGCATCCGGAATATTATTCATTACAAAATAACCCGTTCCAATTTCATAAGTTGCATCATCAGCATATGTTGACGTTGGGTAGTTACTCAACAATAGTTTTAAGGTAACAATCTTATCGTTCTGTTTATTTTGTAATCCTAAAATCATACTCTTCTGAAACAATGAATAATCAGAACCAGAAAGTTTATCGTTGATAATTTTATTGTAGTTAAAGAGTGCTTTGTCGTATTCCTTAATCATAAAATAACCATCAGCTAAGCGCAACACTGCATCATTATATCGTTTCGCATTTTGCAGTGTACCTAGTTTGATTTCTGATTTTAAAAATCTATCAAAATATACAATTGCCGATTTATAATCTTCTTTCTTAAAGTAGGTGTAACCTAATTGATAATGTACCGCCGAATTTAGTTCTTTGTTAAATTGTATGTCGGATTGCTCATATAATGAGAAATATTTTAAAGCCTCTTCATAGTTATTTAATTGGTAATAACATTCGGCTTTCCAATACCATGCAAAAGTTTGTATGCTTTTATCTAATGGGTTGCTGAGAGATTGGTTAAATAATTTGATGGCTTCCAGATGTTTGCCTTCATTAAACAATTCTATGCCTCTAAAATAACTTACTTTTTGTAAAGCTAAATTGGCGCGTTTAGATCTAGGTTGAATTTTATCTAAAATTTCAATTGCCAATTTGTAATTTCGAGTGTACAACAATGCTTCTCCTAAAAGCGATTGTGCATCTTCTGCATCCACAGAATCTGGGTACTCATCAATGTAATCTTGAAAACTTTCGATGGCCGTTTGATAGAAATTTAATTCGTATGATAGCTTAGCATAGTTTAACAAAGCTGAGGAACTTAAAAATTTCTCTTGATCTAATTTTGAAGCTTTACCAAAAGCATTACGTGCAGATGGTTTGTCTTTTAATTGATAAAAACTCTGTGCTATAATGTATAATGCATGTTGAGTGTATGCTGTTTTTTTATCGGCTTTTGTTTTTAAATAATCAATAGCTTTTTGATACAACTGAGTTTGAAAAGATGCATACCCAATTTCATAATTTGCTAAATCATTCAACTTTGTTTTTTTAGCTGCCAACTCATAATACTCTACTGTTTTGCCCCAATCCTTTAAAATAAAAGCACTCGCTCCACCAATTAAATAAATATCGTTTATATTTTTTGCATTCGGGTTTTGTGCTATTTCTGCTACTGCATTTAATGCTGCTGTATAATTTTTTTGCTCATAGTATATTTTGCAAATATAGTAAGGCGCTATGTCTGCATAAGTTTTAGAGCTTTTTATAAATTCAAATCGAGTTAATGCTTCCGAATAGTTTTTCGCATTGTACTGTATTACCCCATCATAGTAAGCAGCAGGGTAAGAGTATTTACTATTTTTATCAATAAGTTTTTCAAATTGTGTACTTGCTTCTTCAAACTTATCTGTTTCAAATAAGGAGTAACCATACCTAAAATAAAATTCGTTTTGAATTGATTTGCCTAACAGACTAACATCCGTTTTCTGATACCATTCTATTGTTTTGGCAAAGTTTCGTTGACGATAGTAAAAACTACCCAACTCGTAACTCGCTGTTTTCGATAATGGATTCTCTGGGTAACGATCTACAAAAGCCATCAATTTGTTTTCTGCTCCTTGATGATACAATTCTAAATCGCAAATAGCCATGTAATACTGAGCATGTACTAATAATTGCTTAGCATCGTCACTTAAATACAGAGTAGAGTTTTTAATGAGGTCTTCGTTTACTTTTTCGAAGCTATGGTAAGCGGCATTAAACTGCTGTAAATCGTACAAATGCAAGCCTTGTCTAAATTCTTTATCAATTTCTTTGAATTTCGACGACTCTTGTGCTTGTGCAAAAACCGAACAGAATAAAAGGATGATATATATGGATAGTTTCTTTTTTAAAACCATGTTTTTTACAAATTCTATTTATAACGTTCAAATCTATGTGTTTTTATATAATGGAGCCTGTTTAAAACTCATTAAAATATCCACAAATGAACAGAAATAGCGAATTATTTGCTGTTAACAACTTGTAAAAATGGGGATCTTGAGATTAATCCTGGGTTTATTCCCATTAATCCCTCAGGAATGAAGGATTGTATACTTTT
>JAGVEE010000048.1 GCA_020058405.1 Sphingobacteriales bacterium | reverse complement strand
TCTCGCTACCCCATACTCGCTACTCAATACTACCACGTACATTCCTTGTTGCAAGCCACTCAGCTCAACCGTATTTAATCCTTTACCTAAATTTCTCACATCAGTATATACTACACTTCCTTTTAGGTCTGTTATCTTAATACTTAATTCTGCTGCTGCTTCCATCTTAACGTTAACTAAAACTTTTCCATCTGCACTTGGGTTAGGGTAGAGTTTTGTTTCGAGAGTATTTTTAGAAGTGTAAAGGCCAGTACTTATGGTAATAAAATCAAAGTACTCTTGCTTTTCGGTATTCTCCCAAAAATTTAACAAAGAGTTATATCTTACTTTCGCAAGCTCTATTATATTATTGTTATTGTCGTAAACAAGTGTCGAACTATCGGCGTTATTTATGTTCCACTCAGAAGTTGTGGCATCGTATCTTTCGTATTTATCTAATATTTTATACCCTCTAGTATTAAATCGTTCGGTGCTACGATCCACTGCTGTCCAATTATTTGATTTATATTCTTCAACCAGCTCTACGTTAGATCCAAAGCCATCAATATAACTAGTACTCATTCGGTCGCTTAATCTCCAAGTGCCGGTTGCATATACGTAACCCACGTAATCCGTCGATATGTTTTCATTTATATCTTTATTCGAATCGTAATTTTGCCATACTATGTTCCCGTACTTGTAAATTTTTCTAGGTATGCCAAAGTTGACCACCGCAATTACTAGTTCAATGGGCACATTGTTTACATAGTATATACTGTCTATTTCCGTGGTTTTTACTGTTCCGTTTACATTTTCAGAGAATACAATGGCAATAGCATTTTCATTTGCATCGTAAACGCGTGCTTCTTTGTAATAGAACTCATATAAACCAGTGTTTGTATTCAACAAACTATCTATGAATTCGCTAATTTTTGAACTGGTATTGTTTAATTTTTTGATGGTGTATGAATAACCACTCACTTCCGACCATCCTCCAGGGAAATATGAATAATTTGTTATTCTTGATGTTTGTCCATTGTTAATTTTCTCTTCAGAAAATCTAGCATTCGGAATCCATACATTTGTAATAAAATTAAAAAATTCGTTCGTAACTGTCATTTTCTGATAGTTGTTCTCGTACTCGTAATATATTCTTATTTGAGGCTGATACTCGCCATTGCCTAAATACAATTCTTGGTAGTAAAACAACAAATAGTTGTCGGCATCGTAGGTCAGTGTTAACCTGCTTAAGGTATCTGTTCTGTTTATATCGTAAGTGTATAAACTAACTACTTTGTTATTTGCATAGGTATATTCCTCTCTCGATTCACCTTCCCAGTTCATTAAACTATCAGACCAGCCATAGTTTTTCACCATGGTGGGCACTTGTTCGAAATTTTTAAATTTTTTCGTTATTTTCTCTAGTTCCGATTCTTTAACAGCTTGTGTTCTTTTAGAATTAAACTGAAATGAATTTTGAAGATTAGAACCAGCAAATAGTTGGCTGCTAAAGCATAATATTGCCGCAAGGAAGGTTAGTTTCATGGGGATTTTTTTTAACATTATAGCACAACATAGTTAGTTTGCATTTTGTTTGGAAAACCCCTTATTTGAATTATGAATTATGAATTATGAATTACGAATTACGAATGAAGTAACCTAAGCGCTTAATTCGTAATTCATAATTCGTAATTCGTAATTCGTAATTTATTTTACTATTAACTTCACTCTAGATAATCCAGCATCAGTACTCATTTCCACCACATACATTCCTTGTTGCAAGCCACTCAACTCAACAGTATTTAATCCTTTGCCTAGTTCCTTCTTCTCAGAATAAATTATGCTTCCTTTCAAGTCTGTAATCTTAATACTTAATTCTGTTTCCTCTTCCATCTTCACATTTACCGAAACTCTTCCATCTGCACTTGGGTTAGGGTAGAGGGTTACTTCAATGGTATTTTTAGAAGTGTTGAAGCCCGATGCAATGGTAATGAAATTTGAATACTCATACCTGTATCCTTTTTCATAAGTATTATTCGTAATGTTGAAATTTTCATTTATTTCTTCAATAATATTATTACTCATATCATATTGTAATAAATATTTTTGGCCGTAACTCATAACCCATGCATTGGTTTGAATGTTGTAATTCTCATCGGAACTTTCTATGAAGTTTAAACGAGAATCAAATATTTCTTTATATCTGTATTGATTTACCCAAACATTACTAGAATTGTACACCTCTGTTAATCTAAGGTATGATCCAAAGTTATCCGTAAAAGTTGTTGCAGTACGTTCTTCAAATTGCCAAGCATTATTATCCCATATACTTATAACATAGCCTAATGGTTCATTGTAAAATAAGTCTGTAGTTGAGTTGAAATTCGACCAAGCAATATCATCAAATTTCATTTCTCTGTTAAAAGTGCTCGTTAATGTATCGTAACTATAACTAACTAATTTTGTAGGAACGCCTGCTGTATAAAAAATACTGTCTTTTGTAGTCATTCTTAATCCAAAACCCATATTTGCATAATTAAGTATATACACAACTTCTTCGTTTGCATTGTATGTTTTAACTTCTCTGTAATTTGCTTCTAATTGCATAGTATTAAAGCTGTAACTACTATCAATCATTTCAACAATTTTATTGCTGTTATTATTTAGATAAGTGTAAAATCTTGAATAGGCATTCTGAATTTCCCATACTCCATTGTTATACTGTTCATTCACATATCTAGTACTTTCACCTCTAGTATTTAATTCTTCTGTTTCGCGGTTCATTAGGTTCCAAGTTTGTGTTTGAGTATCGTAATTTTCGCCTAAATAAACAGTTTTTAAATTATTATTAGAATATGTAATCGAATACCTGAAATTTGGGGTATATGAATTTGGTCCAGATTTAGTCGATCCAATCGTTTGTATCAATTGTTTGTTAGCATTATATGTATAGGTTATTCTGTAAAACGTATCCGTTTGTAAATAGTTCATCATGTATTCAGTAATCAACAAATCATTTGAGTACACACTTTTGGTTGCAGTTTGTGTGCTCCAAGCAGACGATTGAAAATCCCAATAACTTTGTTTCGTTAAAGTAGGAACGGTTTCTGATGCCAATGTTTTCGGAATACCTATTGTATTGCTTTTCATTTTACTCATAGCAATTTTCCGGTCCTTGTTTTTCTTAAACGGATTATGAGTTGCATTTGTTAATGTTGCCAATGAAACACATACAAGTAGTAGTAATGTTTTTTT
>JAGVEE010000068.1 GCA_020058405.1 Sphingobacteriales bacterium | reverse complement strand
TGTACCTCCAATGTTTTTATATACTTCACGCTGTTCGTTTGTATATTTCCAACCATTGTAATTTTGCATTCTGTCTAAATCTGCATCTACGAATTTTTTACCAACCACAATGTAAAACTGGCAATTACTACTTGCTTTTTCGGGATTTCCATCTCTAGCTGCAGCTAATGCACCTTTTTTATGGTATAATGCAGGATTAAATTCTGCAGCAATTCTTGGAACACCAGGTATGTCGCCACTTCCTAATTGCACACTCGGACCAGCATTTTTAGAAGTAGGGTCGCCACCTTGTATCATAAAAGCAGAAATCACTCTATGAAACAAAACACTATCATACTGTTTTGCTTTTACAATCTTAATAAAGTTGTCGCGATGTAATGGAGTTTCATTGTATAATTTTAACACCATAGTACCCATAGTAGTTTGCATTTCTACATAGGTGTTTTTTTCTTTTTTAGCTTTCTTTTCTTTTTTATCAGCATAAGAAAAACTTACAAATGTTAGTAGTATAATACAGAGACTTAATATTCTTTTCATTTTGTTAATAAGTTAAACATTTAAATATAGTAAAATTTATTACTTATTTTTAACCAATATTATTATCAAACATGAAATACTCTTTTATACTTTTATTCGCTTTAATGGCCTGCAAATCTTCAGAAAATCAACTTACAAGCTTTGCAAAAGACAAACATACGGCCGCAAGCAGAACCTCTGCTAGAATTAAACATCTCGACTTAGATATACAAGTTGACATGGACAATAGAATATTGTTTGGCGAAGCAAATTATGTTTTAGATGAAAACAGGAATTCGGATACTATTTATTTTGATACTAAAGAATTAGTAATAGAAGATGTAATGGATCCTAATTCGAAAGAAAAACTAACATATCATTTATTTAATAGTGATAATATTTTAGGTTCTGCACTTGAAATAATTTTAAAAGAAGGAACAAAAGCCATTAGTATAACTTATAAAACTAGCACCAACGCAGCAGCATTGCAATGGTTAAACCCTGAGCAAACCGCAGGCAAAAAACACCCTTTCTTATACACCCAATCTCAAGCAATTTTAGCAAGATCTTGGATTCCTTGCCAAGATGGCCCGGCAATACGTTTTACTTATAATGCAAAGGTTAAAGTAAACAAAGAATTAATGGCTTTAATGAGTGGCGAAAATTCCGTTATGAAAAACGATTCGGGTATCTATACATTTAAACAAACTCGCCCTATTCCTTCTTATTTAATGGCATTAGCTGTAGGCGATTTGGCATTTAAACCTTTAAGTGAAAATACAGGTGTGTACGCTGAGCCTATTGATTTAGATAAGTGTGCCGCTGAATTTGTAGACTTACCTAAAATGATGAAGGCCGCAGAAAATTTATACGGTAAATACCAATGGAACAGATACGATGTTTTGGTATTACCACCAAGTTTCCCTTTCGGTGGAATGGAAAATCCAGAGTTAACATTTGCCACTCCAACTATTATTGCTGGCGACAGATCTTTAGTAAGTTTATTAGCACACGAGCTTGCACACTCATGGTCGGGCAACTTGGTAACCAATGCTACATGGAACGATTTCTGGTTGAATGAAGGCTTTACTGTTTATTTTGAACGCAGAATTATGGAAGCAATTGAAGGCAAAGAATATGCAGACATGTTGCAAATTCTAGGCTATCAAGATTTACAAGAAGAGTTAAAAGCTTTTGGAAAAGGACACGAAGATACACGTTTGTATTTAGATTTAGATGTCCGAGATCCGGATGAAGGCTTAACTGATATTGCATATGAAAAAGGTGCATTGTTTTTAATTCATATTGAAAGTATTGTTGGTAGAAAAAAATTCGATTCATTCTTGAAAAATTATTTTCAATCCAATGCATTTAAAACAATGGATACAAAAGGATTTTTAAATTTATTGAGTAAAGAGTTAATTAATGGAGATGAGAAATTAGCTGCATTGATAAATGCTGAAGCCTGGATTTATGAATCTGATTTACCAAATACAATCCCTTCACTTAATTCTGAAAAATTAGAAGTAGTGAATAAAACTATAGTAGATTTTGCAGCAGGTAAAAACGCAAAAGAATTAAATACAAAAAACTGGTCGAGCCACGAGTACCTATATTTTATTAGAGGTTTACCTAAAGAGATGGATACAAACCAGCTAAGAAATTTGCGACTTGTTTTTGATTTTGCAAACTCTGGTAATTCAGAATTAGAAGCCGCATGGTTCGAACATGTAATACGTCATCAATACAAAACAGATTACAAATCTCTAGAAAATTTTTTAATGAAAGTTGGGCGACGTAAATTTTTAATGCCTTTATATACCGCATTAGCAAGTACAGTAGAGGGTAAAAAATATGCGCAAGATATTTATGTAAAAGCTCGAAATAATTACCACTACGTATCTATACAAAGTTTAGATGAGCTGTTAAAATAAGCTCATCTAAAATTATATTTTACAACCAGATACTAATAATGTAATATACAATTGCAGCTAAAGTTGCAGAAACAGGTATAGTTAACACCCATGCCCATAATAGGCTAATGGTAACACCCCAACGTACTGCTGATATTCTTTTTGCTAAACCCACACCGATAATTGAACCCGTAATAGTATGTGTAGTAGATACCGGAATTTTAAAATGTTCTGTCATGAAAAGTGTAATGGCACCGGCTGTTTCAGCAGCTACTCCTTCTAATGGAGTAACCTTGGTAATTTTACTACCCATTGTTTTTACAATTTTCCAACCACCAGACATGGTGCCTGCTGCAATTGCAGTGTAACATGCTAGTGGAACCCAGAAAGGTGGCTCTGTAATTTTTACTTTGCCATTTGTAATTGAATATTTTAGGTTCAACCACTCAGGTAAGCTTGTGGGGTCTAATTGATTTTGTGTAATGTAAACAATAATAGCAGCAGAAATAATACCCATTACTTTTTGTGCATCGTTACCACCGTGTCCTAAACTGAATGCTGCCGACGAAACTAATTGTAAACGTTTAAACCAAGTGTCGGCCCTACGAG
>JAGVEE010000357.1 GCA_020058405.1 Sphingobacteriales bacterium | reverse complement strand
GTGCAATTACAGGAATCGTAAAGCCAGTAATGACAGAGAATATTATTACTATTTTTTTCATGTTTAATTGTTTTTTATTGAATTAAATTTTATTGTTTCAATTATTAACTCATGATCTATATTGTTAATATTATATAATGAATATGATATGGGAATTGTTTTAATAAGAGGGTTCGGACTTCTTTGTATTTTATCTGAAAACCAAATGGGACTAGTAGAATGTATTCTTTTGCTTCACGAATTCTATACAAAAACTGTTTGGCAAGTTCAGGGTTTATGTTTTTGTAATATTCTACAGCATTTATAATATCAGATTTTACATCAGGTCTATTTAATATTTTATATTTCATAAACTCTTTTCAATATTATCAATTGTATCGTCGAAATCTGATAAATTGTCTTTGTTGCTATAATAGTCACTTAGTCTCTGATCTATAATCTGTTTTTGCCAATTAGATAAATCAATCAAATTTTCTGCTTCTTCTTTCTGCAATTCTATATACTTACTTTTTAAATCTTGCCATTCTTCTATAGGAATAAATACACCTGTGGTATTTCCTTTGTTATCATGTATAAATTGTAGTGTCATGGTTTTTTATTTTATCAAATTTAATAAATATAAGCACAATTGTGTTATGGAAAAATCCGAAAATTCGTTATTTCCTTTTCCTAAACACAGAGAAACAAAGCACACAGAGAATTCACAGAGAATTACTTTGTGCAACATTGTGTGTACTTAGTGCCCTTTGTGACCTAAAAAACGAAAACCCGAAAATCCGAAAATCCTCGTGTTTCTAATTTAAGGACGTTTTGTTGGATTTAACTTATGATGAAAACATGCCAGAATTTTAACAATTCCTTTCTCTTCATCAATGTAGAAATATATAGAATAAGGGAATTTGTAAATTTTTATAGATCTTATATTTTTATACCTCTTTCAGATATTAATAACTTATACTCTATATTTATTATTCAATCTCTTCAACAAATCCTTTGCACTTAAATATGTTTCTTCGCTTTCTAACAATCTTCCATCTAAGGTTTTTTTCATCTCATCTGTAAGCTCAATATTTTCTTGGTCAACTTCAACAGTTATAGTAATTGGCTTCGACTTAAAACTAGCTTTTATAGAATCCATAATTTCCACGCTTAATTCTTCTGCAGAATCTAAATGATATGTAGTAAACATGATATGATTTTTGATTAAAACAAATATAATCAATTTCAGATTATTTCACGCAAAGATGCAAAAGGAACAAAGTCCGCTAAGAAATTACATTGCGTATCCATTGTGCGTACTTCGTGTCCTTTGTGACCCAAAAACCGAAAATCCGAAAACCCGATATTCCGAAAATCCGAATCCTCTTAGCACCCCATTTTCGCATTTGCACATTTACGCATCTGCACATTTATCAGACTATTCGTCGCAAATCTGCCACTTATCTATGCAAAAATGTCACCAAGAGCGGTGCTTTTCCGCTTTGGTGCTTGCTTTGTGCATCTATTGTAAACACAAACAAGATGAACTTACAACAATATACCATCAAATCGCAAGAGGCCATTAACAAGGCCATCGAAATTGCATTGGGCTATGGTCAGAATACCGTTGAACCTGCCCACCTTTTAAAAGCATTGTTAGAAATAGATGAACATGTGCTGCCTTTTATTCTAAAAAAATCAAACGCCAACATCAATCGCATTAAAGAAGTAAACGATTCCATCATTACTTCTTTCCCGAAAGTAGAAGGCTCTGGTCCTTTCTTATCCAACGCTTCTAACCAAGTGTTTAACAAATCGCTGCAACTCATGAAAGAGTTTGGCGATGATTTCGTTTCCATTGAACATTTGCTTTTAGCATTATTACAAACCTCCGATAAGGTGGCGAGCATGCTAAAAGATGCCGGACTAAATGAGAAGGATGTAAAACTTTCTATTAAAGAATTACGTGGCAATTCGAAAGTAGATGATGCCAATGCGGAAAATTCTTACCAAGCCTTAAACAAGTATTCTAAAAATTTAAATCTATTAGCCGAGCAAGGAAAACTAGATCCGGTAATTGGTCGCGATGAAGAAATTCGCCGAGTGATACAAATACTTTCGCGTAGAACAAAAAACAATCCGATTTTAATCGGTGAGCCTGGTGTTGGTAAAACTGCCATTGCCGAAGGCATTGCACACCGCATTGTAAAAGGAGATGTGCCTGAAAATTTGAAATCGAAAACTGTTTTCTCACTCGACATGGGTTCGCTTATTGCAGGCGCTAAATACAAAGGTGAGTTCGAAGAACGTTTGAAAGCCGTAGTAAAAGAAGTAACACAAAGCGAAGGTGAAATAATTTTATTTATTGATGAAATACATACACTTGTGGGTGCTGGAGCATCTGAAGGTGCAATGGATGCAGCCAATATTTTAAAACCTGCATTAGCTCGTGGAGAGTTGCGCGCCATTGGTGCCACTACTTTAAACGAGTATCAGAAATATTTTGAAAAAGACAAAGCACTCGAACGTCGTTTCCAAAAAGTAAACGTAGAAGAACCCGATACCGAAGATGCGATTTCCATTTTACGTGGATTAAAAGAACGGTACGAAACACATCATAAAGTGCGTATTAAAGACGAAGCAATTATTGCATCCGTAGAACTTTCGCAACGTTATATTAGCGATCGTTTTTTACCAGATAAAGCCATCGACCTTATGGACGAAGCTGCTTCTAAATTACGTTTAGAAATGGATTCGGTGCCAGAAGCATTAGATGAAATTGAACGTAAAATTATGCAGTTGGAAATTGAGCGCGAAGCCATCAAACGCGAAGGCGATACCAAAAAATTAAACGATTTGAATGCAGAAATTGCAAACTTAAGCGAAGAGCGCAATGAGTTTCGTGCAAAATGGTCGTCGGAAAAACAACTCGTAAATAATTTACAAGAACAACTGAATGCGATAGAGCAATACAAGCTAGAAGCCGAGCAGGCAGAGCGAAGTGGCGATTATGGTAAGGTTGCCGAAATACGTTACGGCAGAATAAAAGAAGCCGAACAAAAAGTAGAAAGTTTAAAAGCAGAATTGGCAGAAAAATCTTCTCGCATTATGAAAGAAGAAGTAACTGCCGAAGATATTGCTGCGGTAGTATCTCGCTGGACAGGCATCCCGCTAAATAAAATGATTGAAAGCGAACGCGAAAAATTATTGCATTTAGAAGAAGAATTGCATTCGAGAGTTATTGGTCAGGACGAAGCCATAGAAGCCATTGCCGATGCAGTGCGCAGAAGCCGCGCAGGATTACAAGATAAAAAGCGACCAATTGGTTCATTTATATTTCTAGGTACAACAGGTGTTGGTAAAACAGAATTAGCCAAAGCCTTAGCCGACTTTTTATTTAACGACGATAATGCGATGACGCGTATTGACATGAGTGAGTACCAAGAACGCCATGCCGTATCGAGCTTAATTGGTGCGCCTCCAGGATATGTTGGGTACGATGAAGGTGGGCAATTAACAGAGGCCGTTCGTAGAAGACCTTACTCGGTTATTTTGTTAGATGAAATTGAAAAAGCTCATCCAGATGTTTTCAATATTTTATTGCAAGTATTGGATGATGGACGATTGACCGACAACAAAGGCAGAGTGGTGAATTTCAAAAATACCATCATCATCATGACTTCTAATATTGGAGCACATATTATACAAGATGAGTTTGCATTGTTAACAGATCTAAACAGAGATGAAACCATTGCAAAAGCAAAAACGCAAGTGTTCGATTTGTTGAAACATACCATTCGTCCGGAGTTTTTAAATAGAATTGATGAGGTTATTATGTTCAATCCATTGACAAGAGATGAGATTAAGGAAATAGTAATACTTCAATTTAAAGGAATACAAAGAAATGTGGCGGAGATGGGCATCGAATTAAGTGCAACAGAAGAAGCCATTGATTGGTTATCTCAATTGGGTTACGACCCGCAGTTTGGAGCGCGACCATTGAAGAGAGTATTGCAGAAAAAAGTGTTGAACGAATTGTCGAAATTTATTTTAGCAGGTAAGGTTAATAAAGATTCGGAGATACTGTTGAAATGCAATGAACAGAAAGAATTGTATTTTGAGAACATGGAGCAAAAGCTAATAGAAGCGGTTTAAACGCGCTAAAGCCTACTTTTTACTACAAATTGTTGAATTGCAAAGCTTTTATTATCTTGCTTATTCAACAATTTGTTTTTATGAGAAAATTGATATTAAGTGTGGCTTGTATTTGCCCCTTTTGGGCAAGCGCACAGATTCAGAAAATAACCCTAAAATCTGAATTAAAACTTCAAGCAGAGAAAGTAGAGTATAACAACCGAAGCAATTACCCAGGTTTTATACAATTGAACTCTCAAAAATCATCCATCAGTATAAATAATGTAAATGATAATACTTGGGCGAAAGTAGTGTATCCAATGCGTGCGCAAGATGCATTGGTATTTAAATCTAAGCATGATGATGTTAGTATTAAAGCTACTTATTATAAATTTCAACAAACATTAAACAACATACCAATTGAGTATGCCATTGTAAATGTGAAAGAAAATAATGGGAAAGTAAATACCTTGGTTGGCGATTTTTATGCAGATGTAAATCCTGCGAACACCATTTCTATTGATGCTAATGCAGCCTTATCTTTTGCTAAGCAAGCAGTGCCAGCAAAGGTTTATAAATGGGAATTGAAAAAAGAAGAAGCCGAAATGAAAGTGGCTTTAAACAAACCCGATTTTACCTACGATCCGCAAACTACATTGGTGGTATTGCCTATCAATAAAAATAATACTACTGAATTTAAGTATGCATATAAGTTAGATATTTTTGCACACGAGCCTATGCAACGTTTTTATGTGTATGTTGATGCACAAACAGGTGAAGTGCTAAAAAAGATTTCGAGAATTTGTGCAGCCGATGTAAAGGCTACAGGTACTACACGTTACCATGGTGTGCAAACATTTTCTACAGATAGTGTGTCGCCAAATACTTTTGTATTGCGACAAACAAATCGCAAGGGAAGAGGTATGCAAATTGAAACCAGAAATTGCAGAACTTTATTCGAAAATGAATCGGTAAATTTTACCAACCCAACTAAAACTTGGAACATAACTAATGCTGCAAAAGATGAAGCGGCACTCGATTGCCATTTTGGAGCAGAGCGTACATACGATTATTATTATGATAGTTTAAATTTCGACTCGTATGATGGTCAAGGTTCTAAATTATTACAATACGTACATTATGATGCTGG
>JAGVEE010000320.1 GCA_020058405.1 Sphingobacteriales bacterium | reverse complement strand
GCGGAATGGACGGGATTCGAACCCGCGACCTCCTGCGTGACAGGCAGGCATTCTAACCAGCTGAACTACCACTCCGTTTTGTAATTCTTTAAAATATTTATTTAGCGACCTTCCCGATGCAATCGGGACATTCTAACCAATTAAATATTTTCCGTTTTTTACTGGACTGCAAATATACAGTCTTATGTCGTTTTATCAATAAAAAAGTGAAAAAATATACTAATATGCTATTATACAGTCCCTTCTTTCATTCTTTCCGCATTCTCCGCGAACTGTAAACCATCAATAATGTCTTGTATATCGCCGTTCATTACTCCCGGTAAGTTGTACGAGGTCATTCCAATGCGATGCTCTGTAAGCCTGCTTTGTGGGAAATTATAGGTTCTAATCTTCGCAGATCTATCGCCTGTGGCAACCATCGTTTTACGCTTTTTAGAAACCTCTTCTAAATGCTTTGCATATTCCATCTCGTAAATTCTCGATCTTAGTACCCCTAATGCTTTCTCGTAGTTCTTCATTTGCGATTTCTCATCTTGGCACTGCGCAACAATACCCGTTGGGATATGCGTTAAACGCACCGCAGAGTAAGTGGTATTTACCGACTGACCACCTGGGCCCGATGAACAGAATAAATCTTTACGGATATCGTTCGTTTTTAAATCGATGTCGAACTCATCTGCCTCTGGTAATACCACTACCGATGCCGCTGACGTATGAATTCTTCCTTGTGTTTCGGTTGCGGGTACTCTTTGCACTCTATGTACTCCAGATTCGTATTTTAATGTGCCATATACATCTTCACCCGAAACGTTTAATACAATCTCCTTATAGCCTCCTGCAGTTCCTGGTGTATAATCAACTAAATCAACCTTCCAACCTTTGGTTTCCGAATAGCGTTGGTACATTCTAAATAAATCGCCAGCAAAAATACTCGCCTCATCTCCTCCTGTACCTGCTCTAATCTCTACAATGGCATTCTTCGCATCCTCAGGGTCGGTTGGGATCAACATCAAACGGATGTCGTCTTCCATTGTATCTCTTTGCTGTATTAACTCATCTAACTCAGATTTTGCCATCTCTCTAAACTCTTCGTCTTTTTCTGTAGCCAATATCTCTTTGTTCGATTCTATATTACTCATCACATTACTATAAATATTGTATTGAGCTACTATCTTCGATAAGTCTTTGTATTCTTTATTGAGTTGAGCGAAACGCTTCATGTCGCTCATCGCTTCAGGGCTAGAAAGTTCTTTTTCTACGTCCTCGAAGCGGTTTTTTATGGCTAAAAGCTTTTCTAACATGTCGTTCATATCCTGTATTTCTCCTTTAAAAGAATGCAAAATTAAGCAAAAAACGCTTAAATACACGTATATAGAACCTAAATTTTAAAGGATGGTTTTAGGATGTTGTCTTTTCTACACAATCTAAGCGCATCAAATAATCTCTAATAATTAGAAATGTATGAAAATAAAAAAGCCGATTATAAAAATCGGCTTTTGGTATTTACGCAGGACGAATGCCCTGCAGTAACATGTTTAGTTTGAATTCTTGTTCTTTAATTGTTTTGATAATCTCACCAACCATTGGTGCATTTTTTTCTATGAACTGATCGCGAGTTGTGGTGGCAGACTTAATATGTATTAAAGCCTGAATTCTGTTTGTGATAATTTGATCAACTTCAACATCGAATAAAACAGCGAGCTTATTATAGTTCTCCATGTTTGTTTGACTATCGAAATTTTCGATTTTAGAATACGCAGATTGTGTTAACCCAATTTTTGTTGCCACTTCTTTCTGAGTATAGTTGCGCAATTCTCTTAATTGCTTTAATGTGATGAATGTATACATAAAATTAAATTTGGGGTTCTTTCTAACACATTTTACAATATACATGCCGATAAATTTCTTGAATAGGCCATGTTTCAGAAAGTGCGAAAAAACATACAAAAACAGCATTTTATGTGCCAAAGTACTTTCCCAATAATATAATAGTATCCAAACAATAAACTTTTATTCCCAAAATAGAACAAGGAATAGCCATAAACGGGTTGTTTAAGAATATTATTCTTTAGTTTGAAGTATGAGCTGCTTATTTTTCAAGAAAAAATAAACTTGATTTGAAAAGAGATAAGGTTTTTCGAGCTCTTTAAGGTTACTAGATAAGGTGTCTGTTTTTAATGATTGATAAAGTAACCAATAATTATTTTTTTGATAAAAAATTCTATTCGTTTCTACTTGTAAAATATCATCTACTAAAATTGGTATCGTTTTTTTATATCCACCAAATAAATCAAAAACAAAAATTCCATTTTTTTTATCAACTAAAAAAAGTTCATCTCCATATTCAACAATAGCATGTGGAATTATTTTTTTCGACAACACTAAATATAAATCGCCACTTTGAAATATAACATTTAATTGATCGTCTAACTTTAACAATCGCCTATTTAAATTATCATACATCCATAAACCGTTGTTGTTCGAAGAGGCAATTGATGATACCCAACCATCAGGATATGTATTTCTTATTTGCAGTGAATTTATTTCGGTTAAGTTTACATCCAAAAATTTCACAATCGCTTGATCTGCATAAAATACTACCACTCGCAAGGGATTGCTCACATCAATAGAACTTATTTTACCGCTTTTTAAATCGGCAAATTTGGTGTAGCGCTGTATTTTGGTTTCATATTTTGTAAGTATATTTTTTGCGTCGTAAAAATATACATTCCCAATTCTATCTACTTTATAATCGATTACCTCATCAGCAATTTTTAACTCTGTTTGTGCGAATACAAAAACAGAACTAATACTGATTAAAAAAAGTAGAAATATTTTTTTCATGATTAAGATTCAAACTTTAGAAGTTCTATTCCATGTTCGTTCCATTTTGCATACGTTTTATGATGCACCCATTCTCCTAAATTTATATAAGAACTTTTTTCGTTGAGTTGTATGTTCAATGGTAAATGTCTGTGGGCAAAAACAAAATAATCGAAATGTTCTTTTGCCAACACTTCTTTACTGTATATAGCTAACCATTCTTTTTCTTCGCCCAAAAATTGCTCTTTACTATCGTTAGCAATTCTACTGCTCCTCGACCATTTGTCGGCTATCCATATCCCTAAATTTGGGTGAATCCTGGCAAACAACCATTGGCAAAGCTTACTTGCAAAAACTTTTTTCAAAAATTTATAAGAATAATCACCGGGTCCTAAACCATCGCCATGTCCTATAAATACTTTGTGTCCAAAATTTTCACGAACAATATTATCTCTATAAATTTTAACTCCTAATTCTTTTTCGAAATAATCGAACATCCACATATCGTGGTTGCCGGTAAAAAAATAGATAGGAATTCCACTGTCAACAATTTCTGCAATTTTACCTTGCAAACGTGCAAAGCCTTTTGGAATTACTTTGTTATACTCAAACCAAAAATCAAATATATCACCCACTAAATAAATCTCTTTTGCATCTGCCTTTACGAAATCGAGCCAACGCACTACGGCATTCTCTCTTGCCCTAGAGCTTTGTGCATCTGGTACTCCTAAATGAAAGTCGGAAGCAAAATAAATAGATTTATGTTCGTTCATTTTTATTGTTGATCATCAATTAATATTACAAAAATTTCTCGTGGCCCATGTGCTCCTAGTACCAATGTTTTTTCAATATCAGCGGTTCTGCTTGGGCCGGTTGTTGTGCTAATCATCGATGGTAATTTATCGTTATACCTATTTTGCACTAAGGTTAAAGCATCGCCAATATCTGCACAAAGCTGAGAGGTGTAAGCAATTACAACGTGTATATGTGGGTATATAGATAATCGTCTGCCTGCCTCAGATGCATTTGTAATAATGATACTGCCTGTTCTGGCAACTAATGCATCGCAAGTGGTAATGCCAACGTTCGCTTGTTCAAAATTCACATCAGTTTGTTGTATGTCTTTTATATTTTCTTTCAACCAAGCTAAGGAATTTTCCCAACAAAAAAGTTCGGTCCATTTTCGTTCTGCAATTAATTGCTGCAAATCTAAAATGCATTGTTCTTTATCTTCACAAAATAAAAACTGCCCGTTAATTTTAGAAAATTCTTGAGCGAACTGAATCTCTAGTAATTCATCTGATTGTTTATATATAGGCCCTGTTTCTTCTAGGCGTGGATATGGATTGTCTGTTTTTTCAATCAGAGCTTTTCTGATTTGTTTTAACATTCTCTCTTTAGGGGTGGCTTCGCGCATAGCACAAATTTAGTAAATAAATAGAAAAGGACGCCTAAGCGTCCTTTTCTATTTATTTTTAGATATTCTTATCTGTATCTTCATTCAGAATGTCGGGTATTGGTTCTACCACAATACTTGCAGCTTCTTCTGTAATTACCTCTTCCGTTTTCAGCTCTTCAGCTTTTACATCTTCAATAATAGCACCGTTTACAAATTCATCATAAGTAGTTCTTGTATCAAACGGGCGTTTACCCAATAATTCCTCTAAATCTGATTGGAAAATAATTTCTCTTTGTAGTAAAGCTTGTGCAATTTTTTCTAAGCCTTCTCTGTGTTCTGTAAGCAATTCTTTGGTTTGCTCATACACATCGTTAATTAATGCACGTACTTCAATGTCTATCATCTCAGCAGTTTTATCAGAATAAGGCTTACCAAAACCGTATTCACCTTGAGGATCATTGAAAGATACATTTCCAACATTTTTATTCATGCCATACATAGTTACCATTGCATAGGCAAGTTTTGTAATTCTTTCCAAATCGTTTTGTGCACCAGTAGATATTTTACCGAATACAATTTCTTCGGCAGCACGTCCGCCAAGAGTCATTTTTATACTATCTAACAATTGCTCGGTAGTATATAAATATTGTTCTTTTGGCAAATACTGAGCATAACCTAATGCTGCAATACCACGTGGCACAATAGATACTTTCACCAAAGGATCCGCATGTTCTAAGAACCAGCCTGCAATAGCATGGCCAGATTCGTGATAGGCTACTATCCTTTTTTCTTCTGGTGATATAATTTTGTTTCTCTTTTCTAAACCGCCAATTACTCTATCAATTGCATCTTGAAAATCTTGCATGTCAATCGCTTTTTTGTCTCTACGCGCTGCAATTAATGCGGCTTCGTTACAAACGTTTGCAATTTCTGCACCTGCAAAACCTGGAGTTTGAGCTGCTAATTTTTTAGTATCCACTTCTGGTGCCAATGTTAATGGCTTCATGTGTACTTTAAATATTTGCTCTCTACCAATTAAATCTGGTCTGTCAATAGCAATCTGTCTATCAAATCTACCCGGACGTAACAATGCTGGGTCTAATACATCTGGTCTGTTTGTTGCAGCCATAATAATTACACCGGAGTCTGTTCCGAAACCATCCATCTCCACTAACAATTGATTTAAGGTATTTTCACGCTCATCATTTCCACCCATAATTTGGTTTTTACCACGAGCACGACCTACTGCATCAATCTCATCAATAAAAATAATACAAGGAGCTTTTTCTTTTGCTTGTTTAAACAAATCTCTCACACGTGATGCACCCACTCCTACAAACATCTCTACGAAATCTGAACCAGAAAGTGAGAAGAAAGGAACTTGTGCTTCGCCGGCAACTGCTTTTGCAAGCAAAGTTTTACCTGTACCTGGCGAGCCTACTAATAAAACACCTTTCGGAATTTTACCACCCAAAGCTGTATATTTCTTTGGGTTCTTAAGAAAGTCTACAACTTCCATTACTTCGGTCTTCGCTTCTTCTAAACCTGCAACATCATTAAACGTAATGCTTACTTGCGACTCTTTATCGAACAAGGTTGCTTTTGATTTACCGATGTTAAATATTTGACCACCCGGACCAGATCCACCGCCAGACATTCTGCGCATAATGAAAATCCAAATAGCAGCCATTATTGCTAATGGTAAAATCCATGTCAATAAGAAATCTCTGCCCCAATTTGAACGCTCTATAAACTGTATGTTTATTTGTTCACTTGGAGTAAAGCCTTTCTGCAATTCGCGTAATTGTTCTTTCAGATCACTTACAGAACTGCTTGCTTCAGTAAAATAATAATGAGGACCAGCACCAGATAAAAACTTACTGGTATTAATGTCTTTGTATTTTTCGTTTTGTAATTTATCTTTTTGCAAATAAATTTCAATGATGTAAATATTACCTTGTTGGAAGGCAATTAGTTTTTCTACATCATGACTTAATAACATTTCATTGGTAAAACGTTGGTAAGAAATTTCTTTCGCAGAATTACCTGAGTACATTATATTGAAGGCTAAAAAACCTACTAATATGATTCCGTATATCCAATAAAAATTAAATTTCGGAGGTTTGGGCAAGGTTCTTTTGGGTTTTCCATTTGAATTACCCGAATTCGTTTTTTTATTATCTTCCATTTGTTTAAAATTCCTTTTTAAATAATTTAAGCTGATTGATAGGTTGCTACCTCAGCATCTCCCCATAAATCTTCAAAACCATAATGTTCTCTCTTTTCAGTTCTAAAAATATGAACTACTACACTAACAAAATCTAATAGTATCCATTCCGAATTCTGAAACCCTTCTTTATGCCAAGGCTCTTCTCCGAATGCTTTGTACATCTCATCTTCTACAGAATCGGCAATTGCTTTTACTTGTGTAGATGAATCGGCGTGACAAACCACAAAAAAATCACTGACAGAACTGCTGATGTTTCGTAAATCGAGGCTCACAATATCTTTTGCCTTTTTCTCTTGCATCCCGAGTACAATAACTTCGGTGATGCGTTTAGATTCTTCTAAATTGTTGCTTGTTTCTTTAAGCTGTTTGTTTCTAAGCATTAAAAGCGATTAATTTACACAAAAATAAAAATTATACGTTTACATCTATACTATGTCGGCAATATTCACAGGTAAAAATATAATATACTTTAACCGTGTTACCTCCACTAACAACGTTCTATCCGAAATGTTGTCAAATTCCAAGCCATTAGCTGAGGGCTCGGTAATAATGGCAGAAGAACAAAGCCATGGAAGAGGGCAGCACGGCACATTTTGGGAAGCCAGCCCTGGGAAAAACATCACCATCAGTATACTATATAAGCCAGAATTCTTAACGATTGAAAAGCAATTTTATTTGTCGATGGCCATAAGTATTGGCATTTGTAACTTTTTAGAAGATGTTCTAAATACAAAGGTTAAAATTAAATGGCCGAATGATATTTATGTGGGAGACACTAAAATTGCAGGGATTTTAATAGAGAATAGCCTGATAGGCAGTTATTTAAAATCTAGTATTATCGGAATTGGCCTAAATGTAAACCAAGAAATATTTAACAGCAACGCCGCAAACCCTTGCTCAATGAAATTGCTTTCCGGTAAGGAATACAACATAAATGAGCTATTGCCACGTTTGTTTGAGGAGATTGAGATTCAATATTTAAATTTAAAAGCCAAGAAATTACCCTATTTAAAAGAAAGGTATCTTAGTAAACTGTACAGATTTGGGGAAGATGCCATGTATAAAGTAAAAGGCAAAACGCTTAAATGTAATATAAGTGACATTGAAGAAAGCGGAAAGTTAGTATTATTGACGGAAGAAGGGCTTTGTAGCTACGATACGAAAGAAATTGAGTTCATCTTTAAAATAAATTGATATTTTTGAACCTTAACACATTTATTACGAATGAAAAAAATAATTGTCCTGTTTTTAATGAGTGCCATTAGTGTACTTGGATATTCACAAATATTAAATCCTGTAAAATGGACCTACACTATTGAAAACAATGGAAGCGAAAAAGCAACCTTGGTAATAAATGCAAAAATTGATAAAGGTTGGCATTTATATTCTATTTCTGTAGGCGAAGGAGGACCGGTACCTACTAGCTTTAGATTTGAAAAGTCGGATGCTTTTACTCTTTCAGGAAATGTAAAAGAAGTACCAAAAGCAAAACCATTCTTCGATGACATATTCGGAATGCAAGTAGCATGGTTCGAAAAGTCGGCAACGTTTAAGCAAGAAATAAAAGTAAGCAGCAAAACAGATTTTAAAGTTAAAGGAACTTTAGAATTTATGGTTTGTGATGATAAACAATGTTTACCTCCAGAAGAAGTTGAATTTACGTTTGATGTAAAAGGTGTTGCACCGAGTGTAAGCACTACTAAAACAGAAACACCTAATGCTAGTATAATAGATACTGCTGTAAGTACAGTAAATACGAGTGTTACAGCAACTGTTGATACTTCTAAAAAAGACAGTGTATCTAACATTTCAGATACAGTGTTGAGCAGTAAAGATGAAGAGAAGAGTTCGATGTGGGGTATATTTTTTCAAGGATTTTTATTTGGATTTGTGGCATTGTTAATGCCATGTATCTTCCCGATGATTCCTTTAACGGTAAGTTTTTTTACCAAACAAAGTAAATCTCGTGCAGTTGGAATTCGTAATGCATTAATATACGGATTATCAATTGTAGTAATATATGTTGGCTTAGGTTTAGGCATTACTATTTTATTAGGAGCTAGTGCGCTTAATGAACTCTCTAGCGATGCAATATTTAACTTGATATTTTTCTTAGTACTAGTAATTTTTGCAACATCCTTTTTTGGAGCATTCGAAATTACCTTGCCAAGTTCTTGGTCTACTAAAGCAGATGAAAAAGCAGATAAAGGTGGATTAATTGGAATCTTTTTTATGGCTGTAGTATTAGCCATTGCTTCTTTCTCTTGTACTGGCCCACTAATTGGAACATTGCTTGTAGATGCAGCAAATAAAGGGCAATACATGGGTCCGTTCTTAGGAATGTTAGGCTTCTCTATTTCTTTAGCATTGCCATTTACCTTGTTCGCAATTTTCCCATCGTGGTTAAACTCGATGCCAAAATCTGGCGGATGGTTAAATTCTGTAAAAGTTACCTTAGGTTTTATTGAATTAGCATTTGCATTAAAATTCTTATCGAATGTTGACATGGCTTACCATTGGGGAATTTTAGACAGAGAAGTATTTATTGTTTTATGGGTAATTATTTTTGCGATGTTAGGAATGTACTTATTAGGTAAATTAAGATTCTCGCATGATAGTGAAGTGAAACATGTTTCGGTAACACGACTGTTTTTATCCATCATCACCTTAAGTTTTGCTTTGTATTTAGTACCGGGTTTATGGGGAGCACCCTTAAAAGCGGTGAGTGGATTTTTGCCACATCAAGGAACGCAAGATTTCGATTTATACTCGAGCAAGTTCTCTGCAGCAACTGGAGAAACTGCACATTCTACAGGTACAAAAAAATACGGCGATAAATTACATGCACCCTTGGGCATAGATGCTTTCTTTGATTACGATGAAGGATTAGCGTAT
>JAGVEE010000039.1 GCA_020058405.1 Sphingobacteriales bacterium | reverse complement strand
TTGGAAGTAATATTCATGGTCAATTCAAAGACAAAATTGGTATGTATTCAGCATTAGATAATACTGATGATAAAAAACGTGAAAATTATAAGAAAAGACACGGTGCAAATAACTATCATTTAGTAAAGAATAGTCCAGCTTATTTCTCATGGAATTATTTATGGTGAACAATTTACAAGTAAATTATTCGATTGCTTCTAATTTCTCAATTCTATCATTTAGTTTCTGTACAATATTAATAAGCATTGCAGTCATTGTCCTATAATCGATATCTTCACATTCTCCTTTTCCATTTTTTTGTACGAACGGTTTCATACTAGGAATCTCGTCGACTTCTTCGGCTATTAATCCATATTGTAATTTATCTCCTCCAATAATGTTATATTTACAAGCTTTTAATTTTTTGAAATCTTCAATAGGGAATGAAACAGATTCAATATTTTCTTTATAACGGCGTGCAGAAACACTGCGCATGAAAGTATGAGTAGGATGATTAATTCCAGTATCTAACGTCATAATAATAGCAGTTGCAGAAGTACCTGTATAAATTGGAAATGAATTAGCCATAACTAATCTTACATTTTCACTTAAAGATGGGTCTCCTAAACATACAGTATTACTAGGAACTTGTGTTAATGTATTCTGAGCATTTATAGTATTCCAATTATTACCCAAAATAAATGTTTTACTTAGTGCACCAAGTGAATTAGTAGCTTGAATATTGTTGTTAAATCCAATAGAAATACTCTCACCATTAGTAGTATTATTATTTCCAATACAAATCCTATTCTGATCATTAGTAGTTAAATATGATAATGAATTATTATGACCAATTATAATATCATCTTCAGCAGATATCAATGTATTATTACTTCCAAGAATTGTTTGTCTACCTGTATTTCCAAAGAAATCAGTAGATACAGTATTAGAATTACCCATGATTAAAGAATCTCTCTTAATTTCAGTAATTGTATTATAATTACCTATAGCAATAAATCTATTTTTTTGACTTATTAGTGGATTAAATTGATTAATAGTTTGAAAATGTCCAATAACAATACTTTGACTAAAACCAAAATCACTAAGATCAGTAAGGTTCTTAGATAGATCCCAAGAACCTTTTACCATATTATAAGGATTATAAATAACATCACCATTACTGATAACATTATTACAAGTGATATTTCCTTGTATATTAACATTTCCTATATTATCAATCAAAACTGATTCAGCATTAACATTACTTCTATTAGAACCAAAAAGCTTAATAGATCCATCATTGAATAATCGACTCGCAATAGCAGTATCTAAAGGCCTATTAATTTGTATTGAAGGGAAAGGCTCCGATGACATATTTCCTTGTCCGAACACTCGTAACCCAACACTATCTGACATTTCGACAGCCACTGATCCATTTGATGCAATACTAATAAATCTACCTGTATTTGATATTTGGCCGCGTGGAATTCCCAAATTAGTATCAAAAAGTTGCAATGCTGTACCCGCACCAATAATACCATTACCTATACTCATTTGATAAAAACTGGGACTTGCAGCAGTATTTAAATTCTGATTAATTGTACTTAAATTAGATAAATTACTACCAATAGCATTCCAAATTGTTTGTTCTTCTGTGAGTAAATCTTCCAAAAGTTTTTGAGTACCATTGTATACACCTATTGTAGCACCAGGACGCATTTTAAACACTCTACCAAGATTACTAATCTCATAATATTCTATAGTAGGACCTCCTATAGTTTCTCTACCACGTGAGAAAAATTGTCCAACAGAATCAATCATTATGGCCGTACTATCGTTGTTCCCGTTGAGATTTCCTAGAATTCGAAAAATATCACTGGAAATAGTATTCAAAATACCAGAACCACCTACTAACGTACACTTTCTGAAACTAACACCGCTTGTATTATCAGTGTTCAAATTCTGATTAATTTTAGATAAATCAAACCAAAATTTAGCCCTTAAAGAAGAACTTGTAATTGCATTATATATAAGAGTATTTCCAAGATAAGAAGTATTCATACTATTAATAAAATTAGTTATATCAGTGTTAAAACCAGTTCCAGATACTACAATACCATCAATCAATGTTTTTAAAGAAGAAAGTTGTTGGAATACATTATTACCAGATACACCAGTTATTGCAGCAGATGAAATTTGAGTAGAATTTAATGACGGTACATACGCATTTATAGCAGCATTCATTTGTACGGTTGTACTATAATTATTCATATTAGTTATTGTTTGATAAATAGAAGAAGCATTACTAGAAGTTAAAAATGTTGCATTTATCACATCTTCATCAGCTGCTTTTCTATAAGGCGATAGATCTACTACAGCAGGCAAATTAGTAATTTGTACATATCTATTATCAGATTCAGTTTTATTATAATAATTCATTATTGAGTTGTTAAAAGTAGTAGTTAAAAGATACGGTGTTAACGCAGTACTATTGATGAAATTACTAGGATTACTATTTAAGTAATAACTTGATAATGACGAAATTGTTGCAAAAGTTGCATTAGCAGTAGTTGTTGTAATACGAGCAGAAATATCATTCTGAAATGTACTATTAATTATTCCTTGATTATTTACAAATGTAGTATATGTAGTAGTATTTACTTTATTATCTATATTATTTTGAAGTGTTATATTCGTATTATTTTGTGTATTTTTATCAGTATTATATGTACTAATTAGCACACGATTTAATACATCTGTCTCAAGTATTGAAATACTTGAATCTAACGCAGAAACAGATGTTTCTAGATCACCTACACGTACTTCTAGATCACCTACAGCAGCACTTGTAAAAGAATCAATTATAATATCTTGTGCCAAATTAGCCGAATCTACATAATCTTTACTAACTCCACCATCACTATTACCACCAAATATATCAGACATTAACTTAACTAAATAAATTTAGTTAGTTGTGAATTGTTTTTTTGTTATATTATAACAAAAAAACAATATTTTAATTTATTAAAATATTACTGTGGGGTTTGGGCGGCGCAACGCTCAATACATATAAAAACTGATGTTTGTATC
>JAGVEE010000047.1 GCA_020058405.1 Sphingobacteriales bacterium | reverse complement strand
TTGATATTATTATTAAAATAAAAAAAAGAAAAATGAACCATGATTTTTGCCAAAATGGAGAGTCTGTTTTTAACGATAAAAAAATATTATCTAGCATACTATTGATGGCTTTCAATATTAATTTTTGAAATTCTCAATTGCACTCATAACCTTCTCTAAATCTTCATCATTAAAATCTAAATGAGTTACAAAGCGCATGGTTTGTTTGCCCATGGTATTTGCTACAATATTGTTGCTTTTGAGATACGCAATAAATTCATCCGATGGAACATCATCATTTAATTTAAAAATAATAATGTTAGTGAGTACAGGTAATAGTTCTTTCACATAATTAACAGAACTTAAACTCTTCCCAATTTCTCTTGCTCTTCTATGATCTTCTTCTATTCTGTTAATATTATTATCTAATGCATACAATGCAGCTGCAGCTAATACACCTGCTTGCCTCATGCCGCCTCCAAACAATCTTCTATACCTACGAGCCTTTGCAATAAACTCTTTAGAGCCTAACAAGGCAGAACCAACAGGTGCGCCTAATCCTTTGGAGAAACACACCGAAACAGAATCGAAATAGTTGGAATATTCTTTCGGATTTTCTTTTGTTTCATGTAAGGCATTAAATACTCTTGCACCGTCTAAATGCAAGGGCAATTGATGCTTCTTACACATTTCAGAAATAGAAGCAATTTCTGCTATCGTATAATATCCTCCGCCTGCTTTATTCAAGGTGTTTTCTAAAGCCACTAGTGATGTGCGTGGCAAATTTATTACAGGAGGATGTATATTTTCTTCAACATGTGTAGCCTTAATTTTTCCGAAAACACCCTGCACTGCACGTACTTGTACCCCCGAATTAAAAGCCATTCCTCCACCCTCGTAATTATAAATATGAGAAGTTGTATCGCAAATAACTTCATCACCGGGTATGGTATGGGTTTTTATAGCAATTTGATTTGTCATGGTACCAGATGGGCAAAATACAGCGGATTCGAAGCCAAACATGCCTGCAACTTTTTGTTCCAGGGCATTAATTGAGGGGTCTTCACCATAAACATCGTCGCCGAGAGGGGCAGAAAACATTGCCTCTAACATGCCTTTTGTGGGTTTAGTTACAGTGTCACTTCTTAAATCTATCATATAGGTATGGTTTTTGCTAAAATATCAATTAAAAATATCAATTTGAAGAAATTAGGCTCTAAACCGTACGATTTGGGATTAAAAACCTTTGTGTTTATGGCTTGCCTATTCTTCATAAATTCAGCTAATGCACAATTAGTAATACGAACCAATAGAACAGTTACAGATTTGGTACAAAATGTACTGGCAAGTAAAGGTGTAGTAATTCCAAGCACTAGTATACAATCTTCATCAAATTTAGACGCTATTGCATATTTTGATGGCCGAAGTTCGAACTTGGGATTAGACAGTGGTATTTTTTTATCAACAGGAAGAGCTATAAATGCTCGAGGTCCGAACTTATTAGGAAATACGGGCACTTCCAACAATCAACCCGGCGACGGTGATATTGCTAGCATAAATTCAAATGATCCTAATTTTGATGCTGCATGGATAAGTTTCCAAGTGATACCCGAGTCGGATAGCATTAGTTTTCGATTTGTATTTGCTTCCGAAGAATACCCTGAATTTGTGAATCAAACTTACAACGATGTGTTTGGGTTATTTATTGAAGGAGCTGGTTATGCAACAAAAACTAATTTGGCATTAATACCCGGTACACAAACACCCGTATCTATTCAAAATGTAAATCATTTAACAAACTCAGCTTATTACAAAGATAATGTTAATGGTACGAGTATTTCTTTTGATGGCTTTACTACTATTATAGAAGCAAAAGCAAAGGTTGTACCATGTACAACTTATACTTTAAAATTTGTGATTGCCGACATTAAAGATTTGATATACGATTCTGGAATTTTTATTGAAGCACAAAGTTTGAAAAGTGTAAACGATAATGGTATAACGGTAAATTTTAAGAAGCAGATTTTTTCTGAGTGCGATACTGTAGATGTTGAATTTATTAGAAACTCCAATAATTCAGCAAATCCAATAGTGGTAGATTTTGAGTTAAAAGGAAATGCTACTCAAACAATTGATTACACTACTACTCATACCTCTCAAATTATTATTCCTGCAGGATCAACATCTGCAAAATTAAAAATTAGACCTATTACAGATGGAATTCCAGAACCAGCTGAACTCATCACTATAAAAATAACAAGCCCTGTTATATGTGATACCATCATTAAGGTTGGAACTTTATTAGATTACCGACGATTTGATTCGGTACAGTTTAAATACGTGTGTGCTGATTCGGGAGTAGTAGTATCTGTTAGAGATTATGAATTTTTGGATAGCATCGCTTGGAACAATGATGATAAGGTACAGATTGCAGTTGGTCCTGTTGTTAATTTACCAAGGAGTGATACCGGTTATTTTTACATAAGAGCGGTAGAAAAATGTACGGGTAGAATAATTACAGACTCTCTAAAAATTAAATTTTTTGAAGTTAATATAATTGCGGATACCATTATTTGTTTGGGTGACACCTTGTTTTTAAAGGCACTCTCTAATTTACCAGGAGCAAAATTCGAGTGGACCAGCACAACAGGTGGTTCTTTTTCCCCGAGTCCATTAAGCACAAACCCATACATTATTCCAGAAAACGATGGCTTTTTGTATACCAGTATTACAAACGACGGAATATGCGGAAGTAGTTTGCTGAAAATAAAAGTTGTGAAATTGCAAGTTGAGTTAGACTCTTTAAGAATTTGTGGGGCAGGAAATAGCTATCAATTAAAAGCTAGCGGAGGAGTTAGTTATTTATGGACACCTAATACTTTTTTAAATAGCGATACCATTGCCGAACCTATTGTAACACCTACCACCGATATGAATTACAAGGTTCAAATCATAAATGGTTCTTGTTCGGAAACTATTGAAGTGAAAGTTAGAATTGATACTCCAATAACTGTTAGAGCTATAGATGACATTTATGTTTGCACAAGGCAGTTTGCAGATTTAAATGCAGAAGGTTCTCCAGATTCTGTTTATATATGGTCGCCAGTTAAAGGCTTAGATAATCCAAATTCTAAAACTCCAAAAGCTAACCCTATTAGCACTACCACTTATTATGTGATGGGCATTAACGGAGCTTGTACTAGTATAGATTCTGTTACAGTGTATGTAGTGAATCCTGTTGAAAGCAGGTTGAATTATGCATTCGATTCATGTAGTAAAACTTTTATTGGTTCTCAGCCCGATGCTACCGATACTACAGAAGTAAAATGGGACATGGGTAATGGAGATGTTATTATAAGTAAAAACATTGTTTATACGTATGAAGAGCCAGGTAATTATATTATACGTTCTATTTTAAATCAGCGCGCACCTTGTGTTGATTCTGAACTAGTAAGTGTATACATGCCTGCAGTAGATATTACGAAAAGAAGGATTCCTCAAGCCTTTAGTCCAAATGGTGATGGACTGAATGATGAGTTCAAAATATTTTTCGGCAACTTACCTTGTGCAGTTGAATCGTTTAAAATTTACAACCGTTGGGGGCAATTGGTATTCGACCATAAAGATCGTGAAGAACTCAGTTGGGATGGTACATACAACGGCGAAGCTTGTTCGGCTGGCACGTATGTGTATTTCTTAAAGGGCGAAGGCTTTCAGGATTCGGGGTGGTTTGTATTGATAAAATAGTTTTAGGTCACAATGGTCTCGAAGTACTCACTATGGTACACAATATTTTTAATTAATCTCTATTGACAAATTTTCAAATCGATGTAGTTTTGCTTTATGGAAAGAGAAAACGATTTGTCGAGGATAATTTTAAACGAAGCATTTAAAGTTCATTCTGAGTTGGGTCCTGGACTACTAGAGTC
>JAGVEE010000137.1 GCA_020058405.1 Sphingobacteriales bacterium | reverse complement strand
TACAGTTGGTGGTAAAATTGCAGAATTAGCGAATAACGATGGAACACAAGTGTACAATGCTGTTGGTGGCTACCAACCACGTGTGGCTTTTGGTTATCCTATAACTTATTTGTTTTTAATTTTTTCTGAATTATTAGGCTTAAATGAAGCAGCAGATTTAGAAACTATAAAAGCATTGGTAAGCAATGCCGATGATTATAAGAGAAGATCCTTAAACATCAAAAATCATTTTAACGAAAGCATTAAAAGTAAGTATGTAATTATTGCTTCGCCAGATATGGAAGCAATTGCCATTCGTTTTGCACAACAAGTACAAGAAAATGCAAAGCTTGAAGCATTTGTGGTAGTAATACCAGAAGCTAACCATAACGTTATAGAAACGTATTACGAAAAATGGGATTCGAATTATATCTTATTAAATTCTGGTTCAAATCCACGAATTAATTTACGATTTCATTTTATTAAAGAATTATTAAACTCATATGGCTCTTCTATTTTTGAAATGGAAACCAACTCTGCCACTATGAGTCATATTTATGATACTGTGTTTTTATTAGATTGGGTAAGTTTACAAATTGCACATTCAGTTAATGCTGTATCGAACCAAATAAAAAACATTATCGATTTAAAGAATTTTTTAAATAGTAAATAATATTGAAAGTAGCATTAATTACAGGTGTAACCGGACAAGACGGAGCTTATTTGGCAGAATTCCTGCTAAAAAAAGGATATATGGTTCATGGTATAAAACGTCGTAGCTCATCTTTCAATACAGAGCGCATCGATCATTTATACCAAGACCAACACGAAGGTCAGTTGAATTTTAAATTACATTATGGTGATTTAACTGATTCTACCAACCTCATTCGAATTATACAAGAAACTCAGCCCGACGAAATTTACAACTTAGCGGCAATGAGTCATGTGAAGGTTAGTTTCGATACGCCAGAGTATACAGCTAATGCCGATGGCATAGGTACTTTAAGAATTTTAGAAGCCATTAGAATTTTAGGCTTAACAAAAAAAACCAAATTCTACCAAGCCAGCACCTCAGAGTTATACGGTTTAGTGCAAGAAGTACCACAATCAGAACGTACTCCTTTTTACCCACGCTCTCCTTATGCAGTGGCTAAAATGTATGGGTATTGGATTACTGTTAATTATAGAGAGGCATATGGAATGTATGCTTGCAACGGAATTTTATTCAACCATGAAAGTCCAGTAAGAGGAGAAACCTTTGTTACTCGTAAAATTACCAGAGCGGCAGCACGTATTGCATTAGGTTTACAAGATAAATTATACCTAGGGAATTTAGATGCTCAAAGAGATTGGGGCCATGCCAAAGATTATATAGAAGCAATGTATTTAATGCTTCAGCAAGATGTTGCAGAAGATTATGTAGTGGCTACAGGTAAAACAACTTCTGTGAGAGAATTTATAAAAATGACTTTTGCCGAATTAGGCATTGAGTTAGAATTTTCGGGAAAAGCAGAAGCGGAGAGAGGTGTTGTGATAGACATGGATACCGAAAAAATGAAAGAATTAGGACTTAATCCGGATACTTTAAAATTCGGGCAAACCTTAATTTTGGTAGATTCTAAATATTACAGACCTACGGAAGTTGATTTGTTAATTGGAGATCCTACAAAGGCTCAAACCAAGTTAGGATGGAAGCCAAAATACGATCTACAAGGCTTAGTTTCGGAAATGGTATTATCGGATTTACAGTTAATGAAGAAGGATCAGTATTTGAAAGAAGGTGGTTTTAATGGGATAAGTTATTTTGAATAATAATAGTTTTAATAGTATTACATTTCTATAATTTACAGTGTTTTGAAAAAGTATCTAGTGTTATTATTGGTATTAATTTCTACTTATAACAAACTATACTCTATATCTCCATTTAATAATCATAAATTTCAAACACTAAGTTTAATTCAACCAAAACAAGATACGAGTACTGGTATTGTACGTTGGAAATTATTAACTGTGTTAGGTACTACCTCATCGTCGCTTGGCGTTGCCTATTATCATTTAAACAATATTTGGTGGAAAGATAATACAATCGATTTTCACATAGATCACGATATTGATTACCGGTATGCTAAAAATATCGACAAGCTTGGTCATTTCTTAGGAGGTAATATCACAGCTGAGCTTTTGCAAGGTCAGTTGGAGTGGGCAGGTATGAATAAGAAGCAAGCTGCTACATATAGTTTTGTTTTTTCTACGGTTGTACAATCATTTATAGAGGTTAAAGACGGGTATGCACCTACATATGGCTTTAGCGTAGGCGATGTTGCCTCCGGTTCTGCAGGGGCATTTGTTCATTTCTTGAAATCGAGAATAAAAGCAATAGATGCAATTGAGTTTAAGTTTAGTTACTATAAAAAGCACGATTATTATTTTCAACAATACCCTTACGCTAGTTCTGATGGCGATTACATGAACCAAACTTATTGGGCATCTATGGCTGTAAACGATTGGATGCAAGAGGATTCTAAGTTAGAACGATTTTGGCCTGATTTTTTAACAGTTGCTGTAGGTATGGGTGTCGATGAAAAGTTGAACTCTTATTACAATGGACAACAAAGTTATGATGTATTCGGCACTGGTAGCTATGAGTATTACCTATCGCTCGATTTAGATTGGCGCAAAATATTACCACAAAGAAACGGATATGTTAGGTTTTTGTCAAAAACATTAAACCACATAAAAACCCCACTCCCCACATTAAAGCTTAGTCCACAATTTAAAGGTTATGCCGTATTTTATTAACGAAACGTGTTGTAACACCGAATAAATAATTAATATACTATTGTAAGTACCAAAAACGAGTAGTATTTTTACCCGATATTACTCGCTCGTCTTTATTTTGTGACCGAGGGGGCGAAGCCACGCCATGTTAGGAACATTAATTACTTCAAAAACACGTATTAAATTATTGCTTAAATTTTTCTTAAATGCCAATAATACGGGCTATTTAAAAAATTTGGAGCAAGAATTTGAAGATAGTAGTAATGGAATACGGGTAGAATTAAATAAATTTGAAGAGGCGGGTTTACTAAATTCTGAAAGTGTAGGGAACAAGAAGGTGTTCAAAGCAAACCAAAAACATCCTTTATTTAAAGATATACATAGTATAATATTGAAGTATACAGGCATAGATCAGATTATAGAGAAGGTAATTACCAAGTTGGGCAACGTAAAGCTTGTGTATTTAGGAGGGCAACTTGCAAAAGGAATTGATTCTCAAGTTATAAGTCTAATTATAATAGGGAATATAGATATGAGTTACTTGGACTTGTTGGTTTCTAAAGCTGAACCAATTTTAAATAAAAAGGTAGAATATAAAATAATAAATGAAGAGGAGTATTTAATTTCATTCGATAGAACTATTTTAGACGATTGTTTTCTTGTTTGGAATAGTGACAATTCACTTTAAACTGATTTCTGAATAAAAATAATATATGGCAATGAAAAAAGTATTGAAACAATTATCAATAGTATTTATATCAATAACATTGAACTTGACAAGTATCAATTGTTTGTATGCTCAAACGACTTCAATTACATCTACTCGAGATTTGAC
>JAGVEE010000085.1 GCA_020058405.1 Sphingobacteriales bacterium | reverse complement strand
GAATTGGCTTATAACATGCTCTTTCCATTCGTTTTGCTCGGGATAGTGAGTCCAAAACGGAACAGTTGGATAACTTGTGTAGCGAGGTATAGGTTGATTGTATTTTTTTAAAATTTGCTCGTGTGTACTCATGCCACAAATGTGGGGTAAGTTTGAAGTAAAAAAAATGAGCAAAGTCATAAAAACAAAAAACCTTTTAGAAATTATCTAAAAGGTTCCTTGTATATTTTGTTGGAATAAGACTATTGCTCCGTATTTTTCATTTCTTGAACTTCTAAGCGAATTGCTTGCGCTAAGTTTTTTAAGTCTTGCATTCCTTTTCTAACACGTGTACCAGCAGCGCTGTTACCTTTGTTATAAAATTTGTCAGCATCCGCTTCTAAATCAGCGAGCATTTTTTTGAATTCGTTGAATTTTTTCATTTTTGGAAACTCCTTTTACGATTTGGTTTTACAATAATTGTTTGTTTTACTAATGTAAAATGAATTTTTGAGCTTATCAATAGCTAAATGAATTAATTTTTAAGCATTCATTTCTACCGGCGACTTGCTCTCGTAATAGCCAGATTTCAATTTCTCCGCTACTTCAGAGTAAGCGTTTAAGGTTTCCTCCACATCGGCTAAAGTATGGATCGCTGAAGGTATTAACCTCAACATTATCACGCCTTTAGGTACAACTGGGTAGGTTACAATTGAACAAAATATGCTGTAATTTTCACGCAAATCCATCACAATATTAGTAGCTTCCGTAAGGGTACCAGATAATAATACCGGGGTAACTGGGGAGCTTGTAATGCCAATATTGAAGCCTCTTTCTCTTAATCCCGACTGTAGGGCGCGCACGATTTTCCATAAATTGTCCTTCAATTCTGGATTATTTCTTAATAACTCTAGTCTTTTTAACAAACCAACCACCATTGGCATTGGTAAAGATTTCGCAAATGTTTGCGAACGCATGTTATATCTTAAGAAGTTAGTAACATCTTCCGTTGCGGCAACAAATGCTCCAATTCCGGCCATCGATTTTGCAAACGTACCAAAGTATACATCTACACCATCTTGAACACCCTGTAACTCATCTGTTCCTGCACCAGTAGGGCCCATGGTTCCAAAACCATGTGCATCATCTACTAATAATCTGAAATCAAATTTCTTCTTTAATTCAACCACCCCTTTTAAATTACCTTGTGCACCCGACATTCCGAATACTCCTTCTGTAATTACTAAAATTCCCCCTTCTGTACCTTCAATTAATTTAGTTGCACGTTCTAATTGCTTCTCTAAGCTGTCCATATCGTTATGCGTATATACATAACGCTTGCCTTGGTGCAAACGAACACCGTCGATAATACATGCATGCGATTCTGCATCGTATACAATAACATCATGACGGCTAACTAGTGTATCTATAATAGACACCATGCCTTGGTAGCCAAAGTTTAATAAAAAAGCATCTTCGCGTTTTACAAATTCAGCTAAATTCTTTTCTAATTGCTCATGGTGATTTGAATTACCAGACATCATACGAGCACCCATTGGTAATGCTAAGCCGTATTGTGCTGCGCCATCGGCATCTGCTTTACGAACTTCAGGATGGTTTGCTAAACCTAAATAATTGTTTAAACTCCATATTAAATGTTCTTTTCCGCGAAATACCATGCGATTACTGATTTCACCTTCCAACTTAGGGAATGTAAAATATCCGTGTGCCATCTTCTGATGTTGACCTAAAGGTCCACGATTCGAAAGTTTATTAAATAAGTCCAATTTTTATGGGGTTTTATTTTTACGATTTTACAAAAATAAGAATTAATTGATAATAAGGTAATATTGAATTGATAAAATATCCACATATAAGCCTACAAACATGTTATTTATACCATTTTAACAATCATAACATATTTTTGTTGATGATGAACACTATTTGAAGCTTATATTTTAAATAGTATAATCTTTAAGCAAAATATTTAGCGATTACTGTGGCCTTTTCCTTTTTAATATAAGTTAAATAAGCTTCGGCAATGGGCGACAGTTTTTTGCCTTTAAGCCAAATTAAATGCCAGTGTGAATTTATTGGGAAATTTTTAACGGGTATAATTTGCAATTGATTGTTTTTTATTTCATCCTTAATTCCAATAATTGGCATAATAGAATAACCAAGTCCTGCAATTACAGCTTGTTTTACTGCTTCGTTGGTTGCTAATTCCATTTTTTTTCGCACCATAATCTTATTTTTCTCAATAAACTTTTCCATGGTTTGGCGAGTACCAGATCCTTGCTCTCTATATATAAGCGGAATTGAATCAAAAACACTTTTATCATACATTTTATTAGGGAACTTTATGTCTTTGTTACCCACTAAATATAATTTGTTCTGTACCAACTCCACTTTTTCTACTTGTAGCTTGTCGGGTAAAATAGATACTAAGGAAAAATCAACTTCATTATTTTCTAAGCTTTGTATAACTTTTTGTTTATTGGTCACATCCATTTGTAATTCAACATCTGGATTTTTTTTCATAAAACCTGTTAAAAAAAAAGGCATTACATACTTTCCGGTAGATACTATTGAAATCTTTAATCTGCCCGATAATTTACCTTTAAAAGCATGTACTTTAAAATTTATGGCATGTACTTCGTTCAATATAGTTTCTGCCGCTTTTGCAATTTCTTTACCAAAATCTGTAACGTACAATTGTCGACCTACCACCTCTGTTAAGGGAATTTCAAACTGATCTTGGAAGTTCTTTAACTGTATAGAAACCGCAGGTTGTGTGAGAAATAATTCTTCGGCTGCCTTTGTAATGCTTTTGGTTTTAGTTACTACTAAAAATATTTGAAGCTGATGAAGGGTATAATGCATGTTGAATGGTGAATTGTAAATGGTGAATTTAGGTATAAAATAATTTTATGTAATACATAACAAATATAAATAAAAATATATAATACAAAATAGTGAATATTGCACAATTCAAAATTTGAGAACATGGAAATTAAACTTATTGATGGGGATTTTAAGGTTGAAGATGCTCGCGAGCTATTAATAAAACTGATTGAGTATAAAATGAATTATCATCAATCCAAGATATTCAGTGCTCAAGAACGTAATTCAAAGCCAGGTTTACATTCGATAGAGCGTATTGAAGACTTAAAAAAATCTAAAGAGACCCTAAAAGAATTATTATCAAAACTAGAGTCTGGTACCGAATTAAGTATTTATTCTACTATTAACATCAAATAACAAGCGTGAATTATAGTCTATTAATTGACAATTTAAGCAACCCGGCACTATTATTTTTTGTACTTGGAATTATAGCGGTATTAATTAAAAGTGATCTAGAGATTCCACCCAATACATCTAAGTTCATTTCATTATATTTATTACTGTCTATTGGTTTTAAAGGCGGGCAAGAGCTCTCGCACGAAGTATTTAACCAAGAAATATTACTATCAATACTGTTTGGAATTTGTATTTCGCTCATAATACCTATCTATACCTATTATATATTACGATTAAAATTAGGGAATGATGATGCAGGAGCAATAGCCGCATCCTATGGTTCTGTAAGTGCGGTTACATTTGTAACTGCCGTAAGTTATTTAGAAAGCATGCAATTGCACATGAGCGGACACATGGTAGCCATTATGGCCTTAATGGAATCGCCAGCAATTGTTGCAGGATTGCTTTTAATATCAATTTACAATAAAAACGAACAGAGTATATATAGCAAACGTTCCGCTATAAAACATTCTTTTACAAACGGCAGTGTATTGTTAATTATTGGAAGTTTATTAATTGGATATTTCGCAAATGCCAAACAAGCTGAAGGAATTAAGCCATTTACCAACGATATTTTTAAAGGGTTTTTAGCTGTTTTTCTATTAGATATGGGAATAACAAGCGGTAAAAAATTAAGCTCCTTTGTAAACAGTGGTTGGTTTCCAATTGCCTTTGCTATTTTTATTCCATTAATAAATGGAATAATATTTACCTCATTAAGTTCATTTATTACTCATGATGTATCGAACAGATTTATGTTTGGAATATTAGCTGCGAGTGCTTCTTATATTGCGGTACCAGCAGCTATGAAAATTGCCGCACCAAATGCAAATCCAGGATTATATTTGCCGATGGCATTAGCCATTAGTTTCCCCATAAACATTACTATAGGCATGCCAATTTATTATTACATGGCAAGTATTTAGTTGATGTTTACAAGGGCATTTATAATTAAGCCATTGTTATATTGAAAAACATTTTGCGAATTAATTAATCGGCCAAATTGCACTATATGATTCAAGTAACCGCCCTCAATTCTTATGTGTTGATTAAACCTATATCCTAACAATAATCCTATTCTATTCTGATCAAAAACATTTGCATTCACATTTTTACCAAAACCTATAAATACTTCGTTATAAAAAGCGGCATAAGGTGTTTTATCACTAATCTCTTTACCTTTTAATGGTAATTGCAATCTGAACATGTACCTCATTCTGTTTAACAGCTTATATTCATCTTCATTAGAAATAGAAGCAGCACTGTAGCTTCCAATAAATCGTTGTTCGAGCATGAAACGATGTGAAATATCTACAATAGATTCCTTGTGCGAAAGTTGTACCATTTGGAAAGTTCTATGCTCGGTAAAATCTCGATTCATGCTATTAATTGAATACTCACCGTATGGAAAAGTTTCAATCCAAGCATATCCAACTCTAAGTAAAACCCTTGGATTTAGTTGATAATTTACACCAAGCCTCAAAAGACTCTGTTGCCAATCTGTAATAACATTATTTCTTCGCCACTGGTATTCTGTATGTAATCCAATTTTATTTGAAAGCTTGTAGGTGCCAAAAAAAATATACCAACCAATTGTATTTTGATCATTAATTCTCGAATTCTGAGAAAATGAAAACAGTGGGAAAATAATAACGATTATAGTAAGTAAAAATTTGTTTTTCATATTCGCCAAAAATAAAAAAGGATTAAGTTTTTAGCTTAATCCTTAATCTTAATTAATTTGATGGACTGAATGGAAGTGCAGACTTATGAACAATAATTCTCAGTTTGCCATCTTTCCCTTTTTTAAAAACCCATGTTTTATCTACCATTACTTCCTTCCCATCTTTACCTGTAACCCAAACGTTTCCCATTGTAATTGCAATTGAACCATAAATTTGTATTCCTTCATTCTTTTGCCCAGCATTATCATACCTAGCTTTTACCCATGGTGTTAAAGCAAAACCTTTGTCGTTTGGGAAGTCTGGGTCTCCTCCAACAAAGTAAGCTAATGCTGCATTCTTATCATTCCTAAAAGTTTGATCTCCGAAAGCAAGTGTTGGCTTAAAGAAAACCTTACCACTATCATAGTTATAAGCTTCGGAAAGAACTTCTGATGCAAAGGCCTTATAATCCCCTCCTTCTTCTTTTATCTTTCCAATTTTCACCAATGCATCACACCATGCTTGTTGTGCTGCATTCACTTCATCATACGTGATTACTGATTGTGCACCTTCCTCTACATATTGCAAACCTAAATCATCGATTACTTTTTTAACATCGTCGCTTGTTTGTGTAATAAGTGCACCTGTTTCTTCAGTCACTTTTTGCGTTACTTGATCACATGCTGCGAGCATACCAGAACACACCAAAGTTCCAATAATAAATTTCTTTTTGAACATCATTTTATGAGTTTTTATATTGTGTGAAATAATTCATGATATCTACTCTACTAAATACGGCACTTTGCCATCAGTAATAATTACCTTACTGTTTTGTGATTTAGCTAATTCTATAAATGCTTCTATACTTCTAATTTTTATGATTTGGTCTGTTAAACCTTCTGACAATATTTTTTGTGCATCTTTTGTACCTGTAGCTTCAATAATTTTACGTTCTGCTTCAAGCTTCTCTTGTTGAAGAATAAATACCATACGCATTGCGTCTTGTTCCGCTCTTAATTTCTGTTCAATGGAGCTAGCCAAACCTGTTGGCAATTGAATGCTTTTCATCAACACCGCTTCCATAAGTATTCCTTGCGGAAACAATGTTTCAGCCATTTTATTTTTTATCGCATTTTCAATTTCTGCTCTCATGCCAGAGTGCATATCTTTAGCAAAATATTTAGAACATACATCTGCAGATGCCGACCTGAACACGTTAGAAATTATATTTTCATAGCCAAGCCCTATACTTCTAATAACTTTCGGTACACTATTTTGATCAATCCTGTATAAAATAGAAATCTGTGCGACTACACTTAGCCCTTCTTTACTTGGTAAGCTAAGCGACAGTTCGATGTCGTTTATTTGCACATTTGTTTTAATAACTTTGGTGGTAAATGGATTGAACCAAACTGGACCTTGGCTATGACTTTTTTCCGAAAGTTTTCCAAGTTTTTGTTTTACCCCTACCTCTCCAGGCCTAACTATTGCACAGCTCGACAACAATAAACCAGATAGAGTAATTGTGATGATTTGTAATGTTCTCATATTTTATATTATTTGATGATAATACAAATTTGAGAATTCTATTTCATAAAATTTTATTTATAATAATAATACAAACCATAAAGATTATTTATGGTTTGTATTTCAATAATACAGCTTTAGGAATAATAAATTTAGAACAATTTCGTTTGTCCCTCGCCGTTCATATCAACATCGTCCGGGTTGGTAATAATAAATTCTATTTTATCTTTTGCTTTAGTATTAGTTGCATCTGCTGCTCCACTTTTCTTTGCTTTAATATCTTCCAATGCTTTTTGTACAGCTTCCATATCGTCTTCGTCGAACTCATCTATGTTTTGCGTTTCAGAAATGTCTACTACTTCCTTTACATTGAATTTGCCCATTTTATTACCGATTGCTTTCATCCCCTTCACCTCAATAAAAGCAGCAATATTTAGTTCTAAATCTGCAGGCTGAGTTTTACCATCTTTCGTAAAACTAACTTTCACCATTGGCTCTATGAGCGTACTAGCAAACCAACATTTAGAACCTGGTGCTTCTTGTATAAAACTAAACTTTTTATTGATGGATGTATTTTCCACTAAAAATCTTTTTACATAAGTTGATTTAGTTGATCCATCTAAATGCAATACATTCACTACTCGCTCTGCATCAAATTTTTCTAAGACAAAATATTTATCATCGTAATGATTTGATAAATCGAAATTAGTAAGTTCATACGTTCCATCTTGGTATACCACCAAAATCTTGTCATCACCTTGGAAGCTACCTAAATACCTACCTCTTGAATCGGTGTTTATCCTACGAACGGTATCATCAAACCAAATGGCTCTTCCTCCGAGGGTAGAAACTCCTTTGCTTTTTTGTACTACTTTTTTTACGGGGAATTTAGTTACAATATTACCGATAGAACTTCTTCCTTTAATGGCTAGTTCTGCAAAATCAATATCGATACTTAACTTTCTAATTTTCGACATTGGTTTTAAATTCACAGTAACTACTTCTGATTCTCCATTGGGGTTTGCCGTGAAGTATAATACAGATGAACCTTTACTGCCTTGTGTTAAATCATAATCTTTATCACGCGTAATACCTCCTACCGAAAATCTTTTTACAAATGATTTTCCACTTGTACCATCTTTATAAATCATGTGATACACCGCGCGATCGTCGTTTTTCTTAAATACAGCAACGTGTATAATGTCTTTGCCTACAAAAGTTTTATCAGCAACTTTAATTACTTTAAACTTTCCATCTTCACAAAACACAATAATATCATCAATATCCGAGCAATCGCCTACATACTCATCTTTCTTCAAGCCTAGGCCCACAAAGCCATCGGCTCTGTTTACATATAATTTCTGATTAGCCAAGGCTACTTGTGATGCTTGTACTTTATCAAATAATTTAATTTCGGTTTTACGCTCTCTGCCTTTCCCAAATTTCTCTCTCAATCGTTCGAAGTAATGTATTGCATAATCTGTAATGTGTTTTAAATTATGTTTTACTTCTTTAATTTCTTTCTCAATATTTTTTAATAATTCATCGGCTTTAAACCCGTCGAATTTAGAAATACGCTTAATTCTAATTTCAGTTAAAGCGACAATGTCTTCTTCCGTTACTTCTCTTAAAAGCATTGATTTATATGGGTCTAATCCCTTATCAATAGTTTTAATAACATCTTCAAATGTTTCGCACTCCTCAATGTCGCGGTAAATTCTATTTTCAATAAATATTTTTTCGAGAGATGAAAAATGCCATTTCTCGTTTAATTCATCTAAGCGTATTTGTAATTCTTGTTTTAATAAGCTCTTTGTATTTTGTGTGCTTTCTACGAGTATATCGTTTACACTCATAAAATAAGGCTTATCATTTTTTATCACACATGTATTTGGCGATACAGATACTTCACAATCTGTAAATGCGTACAAGGCATCGATGGTTACATCTGGAGAAATACCCGGTGCTAAATGAATGATAATTTCCACATCACGTGCGGTATTATCTTCAATTTTTTTGATCTTAATTTTGCCCTTATCATTCGCAGCAATAATACTATCAATTAATCCACCAGTGGTAGTAGAAAAAGGAACCTCTGTAATGGCTAATGTTTTTTTATCACGCTCTACAATTTTAGCACGTACTCTTACTCTTCCTCCTCTTTGCCCTTCGTTGTAATTTGTAAAATCTGCAAATCCTCCAGTAATAAAATCCGGTAAAATATTTGGTCGTGTACCTTTTAATATTTCTATGGATGCTTCTATTAACTCATTGAAATTATGTGGCAAAATTTTAGTAGCCAATCCTACTGCAATTCCATCTGCTCCTTGAGCTAACAACAATGGAAACTTCACAGGTAAAATAATGGGTTCTTTATTTCTACCGTCGTAAGATAATTGCCAATTGGTAGTTTGCGGATTAAATACTACTTCTAAAGCAAACTTAGATAAACGAGCCTCAATATAACGAGGAGCCGCTGCACTATCGCCTGTTATAGGGTCGCCCCAGTTTCCTTGGCAATCAATCAATAAATTTTTCTGTCCAATTTGCACCATTGCGTCACCAATAGATGCATCACCGTGTGGGTGATACTTCATGGTGTTACCAATTACGTTAGCAGCCTTGTTATACCTGCCATCATCCATCTCTTTTAATGAATGCAAAATACGTCGCTGCACAGGCTTTAAGCCATCGTAAATATTTGGAACTGCACGATCTAAAATTACATACGATGCATATTCTAAAAACCAATTCTCGTATAAACCATTTATCGGAATAACGTTATGATTTAATCCCTCTTCTTCCGAACGATTTAAATGTTCACGCTCATCTTGCGGTTTGTATTCTATTTTCTCTTTCTTTGCCATTTATAGTAGTGAGTATTGAGTAGTGAGTATCGAGTACTCGCAAATGTTGTTAGGTTATTTAGTTATTAGGTTACTTTGTAGCACCCGTAATTCGTAATTCGTAATTCGTAATTTTTGATTCGTAATTCATAATTATTCTTCCAAGGCCCCAACCTCTTCATTCGACTCTATAATGTCTTTTTCTACTTTCAAATTTTTTACGATGAACTCTTGTCGTGCAGGTGTATTTTTTCCCATAAAGTAATCGAGCATTTGCAACATCTTACTTTCTTTAGAAATAATTACCGGGTCTAGTCGAATATCTTTTCCAATAAATAAACCAAACTCTTCTGGAGATATTTCTCCAAGTCCTTTAAATCTGGTAATTTCTGAACGTTGACCAAGTTTTTCTAATGCATTTCTTTTCTCTTCTTCAGAATAACAATAAATAGTTTCTTTTTTATTTCTTACTCTAAACAATGGAGTTTGTAAAATATACACATGACCAGCCTTTACAATATCTGGGAAAAATTGTAAGAAAAAAGTCATCATTAATAAACGAATGTGCATACCATCCACATCGGCATCGGTAGCAATTACAATATTGTTATAACGTAAATTTTCAATACCATCTTCAATGTTTAGCGCGTGTTGTAATAAGTTAAACTCTTCGTTTTCATACACTACTTTTTTGGTTAAGCCAAAGCAATTTAAAGGCTTCCCTTTTAAACTAAACACTCCTTGTGTTTCAACTTCACGAGATTTAGTTATAGATCCACTGGCAGAATCACCTTCGGTAATAAACAAAGTGGTATCAAACCTGCGCTCATGTTTGTCATCATCCAAATGAACTTTACAATCGCGTAATTTTTTATTGTGTAGAGCTGCTTTTTTGGCACGCTCATTGGCAAGTTTTTTAATACCTGCAATTTCTTTACGCTCGCGTTCAGATTGCATAATGCGTTTAAGCATGGCATCTGCAGCATCTGGATGTTTATGTAAATAATTGTCTAATTCATTTTTTACAAAATCATTAATCCAATTTCTGATAGATGGCCCTTCGGGTGCTGCGTTTATAGAACCTAACTTTGTTTTAGTTTGCGATTCGAAAACAGGCTCTTGTATACGAATACTGATGGCTGCAACAATAGAAGCTCGCACATCAGTAGCATCAAATTCTTTTTTAAAAAATTCGCGTACTGTTTTCACCACAGCCTCTCTAAATGCTGCTTGATGTGTACCTCCTTGTGTAGTATTTTGTCCGTTTACAAATGAATAATATTCCTCACCATATTGGTTATTGTGAGTCATTGCAATTTCTATATCATCTCCTTTTAAATGTATAATTGGGTAACGAATGGTATCATCTGTTTTACGATCTAATAAATCATACAAACCTCGTTGCGATGCAAATTTTTCTCCGTTAAAAACAATCGTTAAACCCGCATTTAAATAAGCATAATTCCAAATCATGTTTTGTATGAATTCTGGAATGTAGCGGTAATGGCGGAAGATAGAATCGTCAGGATTAAACGTAATAGATGTACCGTTACGTTGAGTAGTGCTTTCTTCTTTATGATCTTTTAATAACACACCACGTTCGAACTCTGCCGTTTTAGTTTTACCATCGCGGTAGGATTGAACTTTGAAATAACTTGATAAAGCATTTACTGCTTTTGTTCCCACTCCATTTAAACCTACTGATTTTTGAAAAGCTTTGGAGTCGTACTTACCACCGGTATTAATTTTAGATACACAATCAATAACTTTACCCAACGGAATACCTCTACCAAAATCACGCACAATAACTTTATGATCGGTATAGTTAGCTCAACAGATTTACCTACACCCATCACAAATTCATCGATAGAGTTATCGACAATTTCTTTCAGCAAAATATAAATTCCATCATCATGCGCCGATCCATCGCCTAATTTACCTATGTACATCCCTGGGCGTAAGCGAATATGCTCTTTCCAATCAAGGGACTTTATATCATCTTCATTATAATCAGCCATATTTAATTGTTAATTGTCAATTGTTAATTGTTAATTAATGGTTATTTGTTATTAAGTTATTGGTTATTTAGTTATTGGTTATTTAGTTATTAGCACTCCTTGCCTTATTAGCACACTAGCACACTAGCATATTAGCACACTAACTCTGCAAAGCTAAAAATTATAGCATTTTTTCAATACAAAAGATATCAACAGCATTTTATTACTTAAGCTACTGATTTACAAGATCTCTCACTACAACGCTTGCACATGTAATGCCAAATGCTGCTGGCATATAAGAAATGGTGCCAATTACAGATTTCTTCGGAAAGGCCTTAGGGCTCTCAAAAATTCTGGCTTGATCGGCAGCTTCTGGGGAGAATACCACCTTAATACCTTTGCGTATTCCTAGCTTGTGCAATCGTTTGCGAACATATCTCGCTAAATTACATTGGTATGTTTCTGAAATATCAATGACTTCTATTTTTGTGGGGTCGAATTTCCCTCCTGCTCCCATCGAACTAATAATGGGTATTTTTAAATCGATACAGGCTTTTAAGAAAAATACTTTTGGAGAGAGCGTGTCGATGCAGTCGACAGCATAATCATATTTTTGTGCGGTTAAAATATCTATGGTACGCCTATCTTTAATAAATTCTGGCAACACCGTTAATTCAATTTCAGGATTTATGTCTTTAATCCTGGCAGCCATTACATCTGCTTTTAATAATCCATCTGTAGAAATTAATGCCGGTATTTGTCTGTTTCTGTTAGAGGCTTCTACCACATCGGCATCTACAATCGTCATTTTACCTACACCAGAACGGGCAATCATTTCGGCACAAATACCACCTACGCCACCTAAACCTACCACCAACACATTCGATTGTTGTAATTTTTGGATGCTACCTTCACCCATCAAAACATCTGTACGCGATAACCAAACTGGAACTGCCATTCTTCTTAAATTTTCATCAAAAATATAAAAATTAAAGAATTTATTGATTCGGAAAAATTGTTCGAAAATTTGCCCTAAGCTGAAGGATTAATTTTTCAAAATCCAGATCGAAAAGCAAGGCTGCTTTTTCATATACATCTTCTATATGTTTACTTGAATTATCCGTTTCAAATAAAATTCGATTGATGGGAATTAGATGGAATGATTCAGAATTAAAGTTTTGGGAAAATAATTGCTTACCAAAAGAGAAATAAATAGTTGGAATTTTTAACAAGCTTTCCGTTATGATACTGTTGCCAGTATATTGATGTAAAATTATGGGAACTTTAGTATTATTTAAAATGGATGGTAAGTCATGATAGGCCCGCACACAATGTATTATCATTGGTTTCGAGAGCTGCTCTGCAATTTTAATATGTTCTATAAAAATATTTTTTTGAATATCTCTATCTGTTTTGATGTAATAATCTAAGCCACATTCGCCAATTGCTAAACAACGCGGATGAGTAGCTGAAATTTTTATACGGTCAATACTTGCTTCATTATTTTGCAATACATCCCAAGGATGAATTCCAATAGAGAAATGATACGGAATGTTATTGAGTTGTAAAATGGGGAGATGATGGAATGCATTTCTTACAAACTCCACATCAGAATCTGTATATTTTTTATGTGTGTGTGCATCAAAATAAGTGAACGTATTATTCAAGTTAAATATAAGATTTCATAGTATCGAGTACTAAATCCATATCTACTGGTTTAGGGAAATACTCATTCATACCGGCAGAAACTACCTTTAATTTAGCCTCCATTGTCATGTCACCAGTTAGCGCGAAAATTGGAACATTCTCGTAATTACGTATTGATCGTATTATTTTAGTAGCTTCAATACCATCCATGTTTGGCATGTGTATGTCCATCAAAATAAAATCGTATTTCTGAAAAGAGTGACGAACTAAATCAATGGCTTGTATACCATCGTAAGCCATATCAGTTACGAACCCGCAAATAACGAATGTCCGCTGTGTTGTAAACTGAATAATTTTATCATCGTCAACACATAACACTCTTAAGGGAATGTTTTGGTTTCTGGAGATGAATAATTCTTTTAGCTCTTGCTTCATGTTAACATTTAATTTCTGATTTGCTGAAGTAGAGAACGTAAATCATAGCTCTAATATATATTTTTAAGCAGTAAAATCAAAAGAAACAGAAAATATTACAAAATTCTGATTGTCAAATTTCTATATTAACTATTTGAATATTAGCATAATAAAACATAATTACTGCTTTATAATTAATTCCTAATTTTGCTTGCCTAATAGAGCCTTCTTGGCACATTCCTACACCATGACCAAAACCTCTACCGTTTAAAATGACTTTATCTTGAGTTTCTCTCACACTAAAAAAAGTAGAACGTAGCCTAAATTCATCGCGCATATCTTCTGTGAAAACATCGGCACATGGAATTTTTATCAACCTAAACTCATTCGAAAACTCGCAAGGGTTACTAGTTGCTTTACCAGATTTTGTGCTTATAAAATTCAACCATTTTTGCTTATCAATTTCTTTCACCCAGCGTGCTTGTTTTTCTGTTGTACAAAAAGTATCTACAACAGATCTTAAATAGGTTCTTTTTTTAGACCAAACATCCTCAGAATTTACAGTTTGTCCGCCACAATTTGCATGAAATACCGCTTCAATTAAATCACCATTTTCATCCTGAATTACTTCGTAATGTGTTGAATCTACTGCAGGTAAAATCATGTTATTAAAACGTGCTTTCCCGTGGTAAACTTGGCAATGTACTTGGTCGCAAAGTTCAAAGCCTTCGGCCTTATGTCTATCAATATGTTTTAAAGCATAAGTTCTAGAAATTACAGCTTGCACTTTTAAGAGTTCGTCGTTTTTTATATTACCAATTTCCGACTCTATAACTCCTGCTACGTAATGATTGAGCTCCACATCGTTAATGATGCTTAACTTACTATCATTGCTTGTAAACTTCATATTGTCTTGGTAAAAAGTAGTTTTCATACTTGGCAAAATCATTTGCATTTTAAAGTATGGATGTGAGGCTAATGAACTAAGGTCTATACTGGCATAAGAACCTAACAAATCTCCGTTTTTACTAATCGAACAGCTGTTACCTATTGCATTTATAACAATAATATCTCCTTCACTAATTTTTAGAATTTTATCATCGGCTAGTGCAATGGAATAGTTATCTGAGAAAGCGTTAAGTACAACTTTTTTGGCATTGTACTGACTAAGCACTTTTACATGTACATTTTTTGAATATACATTTAAGGAGAAACAACATATCAGAAAAAATAGCCCCTTTAATATCTTCATTAATTTAGCTTAGTAAATTCTACAATTGATTTTGCTGCACGCTCGGAAGCCCCAGCCTCTCCTACTCTTTCCAACAATGCATCGTATTTTTTCAACATTCTCTCTCGGCCTTCAGAATTTATTTTTATTGCATTTAATTCTGATGTTATTTTTTCTGGAGTACAATCTTCTTGAATTAATTCAGTTACAATTTTATCATCCATAATTAAATTTACTAATGAAATAAATTTAATATCTACTAACATACGTGCAATAAAAACAGAAATTCCATTAGCTCTGTAACATACTACCTGTGGCACTTTGAACAATGCCGTTTCTAGGGTTGCAGTACCAGAGGTAACCATTGCCATATCTGCATTTGCTAGTATGTCATAGGTTTTAGCGAAAATTATTTTATTATTTCCAATATCAAATTTAGAATAGTAAGAGCTTGGTAAATTAGAAGCTCCTGCAATTACAATCTGATAGTCGCTTATAAAGTTTTTAGCAGCTGCTAACATCGATGGTAAAATTTTATCGAGTTCCATTTTTCTGCTACCTGGTAAAATTGCTAAAATTGGTTTGTTAGATAAATTATTATTTTGCTTAAAATTCTTATCGAATGTATAAGTAGAAATAGCATCTTTTAAAGGGTTCCCAACGTATTCTACTTCGTAATCATATTTTTTAAAGAATTCCGTTTCGAAGGGTAAAATGGTATATAATTTATCGATGTATTTTTTTATTTCGAATACACGTTTTTTATTCCATGCCCATACTTTTGGTGAAATATAATAAGCAGTTTTGATGCCAATATTTTTTGCAAATTTTGCAATGCGTAAATTAAATCCTGGGAAGTCTATTAAAATCAATACATCTGGCATGTAAGTTTGTACATCTCTCTTACACTCCTTCATATTTTTATTGATGGTGTTAATGTTTTTGAGTACTTCAACAAAACCCATAAACGACATTTCATTAATATGTTTTACAAGTTTAGTGTTAGGAGTTGATGCCATTCCATCTCCACCAAAAATTCTGAACTCAGCTTCAGGGTCGTTCTTCAAAATTCCCTTCATTAAATTAGATCCGTGTAAATCTCCAGATGCTTCGCCAGCGATGATGTAGTACCTCATTTTCTGATTACAAAAATTGCAAATAACAATGCATAAATAAATGTGCTCAT
>JAGVEE010000222.1 GCA_020058405.1 Sphingobacteriales bacterium | reverse complement strand
GCGCTAAGAATACCGAATTTCCTTAAAAAATCTCTTCTACTGTTCGATTTTAAGTCTTCCATCTATACTAGAATTTAATTTTCTACCTGCCGAATTTTCATTTCGCATGTGTTCAACAATTGCGTCTCTTACTTTAATACCGAGGGCTTCGCGTTTACGTGCTTCTTTAAACGCCTCAATACCATCTCCTCCATTTGCTAAATAATCTGAGGTTAACACTCTGTAGGTTTTATTCTCTTCAAAAGGCAAATTATTAATTGTAATGTTGATAATGTTCCCTTTTTGCGCTTCGATTCTAATTCCTGAAATTGGTTGCCCGCCTTTATCAACAATAAATTGCACTAGTTTTTTTACGGAGCTTCCATCAAGGTATAATACCACTAATTCATTTTCAAATGGCATTAACTCAAATGCATTTTGCAATTTAATCGCACCTTTTGGCAAGGATGTTCTGATTCCCCCATTGGTTGTTGGCATTGCAAAATCAAAATTTACTCCTCTTTTTTTACATGTAGTTGCAATGGCATCGCTAAAAAAATTACTTAATACATTTTCTGATGCTGCTTTTTGCATCTCCACTTCAGAATAAACAATGGTTTCATTCATCTGAGAGTCGAGTGAAATTTTATAGCTTTTATAAAATGCTTTTATCGCTTCATCTTCTTTAATAGAAGTGTCGATTTTAGTTTGGGTTACAATGTTCTTTTGTGGAACAAGTACGGTGCTGCATGCCGAAAAGGCAAGCCAGGCAATAGTTATAGCGAGTTTTAGTATTTTCATAACATTAATATTCACCAAAAACATCTCTTAAAGTATTGGCAATTTCGCCAAGTGTAGCATACGCTTCTACCGCTGTAATAATATCGGGCATTAAATTTTCTGTACCTTGTGCATGCTGTTTAAGCACTGCTAAGGCATTATCAACATCCACTTGATTTCTTTCTGCCTTTAATTTTTTCAATTTATCAGATTGTACAATTCGTATAGAATCATCAATTCGGAAAACTTTTTCTAAGGGCTTAGCTGGTTCTGTAAATTTATTTACCCCTACAATTATTCTCGCACCCGATTCTATGTCTTTTTGATATTCATAAGATGCACTTGCAATCTCTTCTTGTATATAACCTTGTTCAATTGCATTTACAGAACCTCCCATTGCATCAATCTTATCAATGTATTTCCAAGCCTCTGCTTCAATGGTATCTGTTAGTTCTTCCACAAAATAAGAACCTGCTAAGGGATCTACTGTTTCTGTAACTCCCGATTCGAATGCAATTAATTGTTGTGTACGTAAAGCAATTTTTGCAGCTTCTTCTGTTGGTAAAGAAAGTGCTTCGTCAAATCCATTGGTGTGTAATGATTGTGTGCCACCTAATACTGCAGCTAAAGCTTGTGTGCCTACGCGTACAATATTATTCATAGGTTGTTGCGCAGTTAGAGTGGATCCTCCGGTTTGCGTATGAAACCTCAATTGCATTGCTCTTACATCTTTCGCGCCTAAGTCTTTTGTAATTTTAGCCCACATTCTGCGAGCTGCTCTAAACTTCGCAATTTCTTCAAAAAAATTATTGTGGCAGTTAAAAAAGAAAGATAATCTTTTGGCAAACACATCTATATCCAAGCCTTTAGCAATAGCTGCTTGCAAATACGACTTACCATTTGCCAATGTAAAAGCTAGCTCTTGCACAGCTGTAGAGCCGGCTTCACGTATGTGGTACCCAGAAATGGATATGGTATTCCATTTAGGTACTTCAGTACTGCAATACTCAAAAATGTCGGTTATTAAGCGCATCGATGGTTTCGGAGGATATATATAAGTTCCTCTTGCTGCGTATTCTTTTAAAATATCATTCTGTATCGTGCCCGAAATTTGTTTAATATCTGCTCCTTGTTTTTTTGCTAAGGCAATGTACATCGCTAATAAAGTTGATGCCGTTGCATTGATAGTCATGGAGGTAGTGATTTTTTCTAGCTCAATTCCATCAAACAATGTTTCCATGTCTTTTAAAGAATCTATAGCCACTCCCACTTTCCCAACTTCGCCTTCTGCAAATTCATGATCGGAGTCGTACCCAATTTGTGTTGGCAAATCAAAGGCTACAGATAAGCCCATAGTGCCTTGCTGCAATAGATAATGGTATCTTTTGTTCGATTCTTCTGCCGTAGAAAAACCTGCGTATTGGCGCATTGTCCATAACCTGCCTCTGTACATGTCTGGCTGTATTCCTCTTGTAAAAGGGAATTTACCAGGCAATTCTATTTCGGTGGGTGCTTTTGTATAAACTTCTTTTATTTCAATATTAGAAGTTGTTTTGAAGACTTTTTTTTCTTCGCTCATTCTTTAAAAATATTGTTGAACTTCTGTTCTAATCATTTGTAATGCCACTTGATGTGGGTTTCTTTCTGAAGCAGCTATTGCCTCGAAAATTGATTTACTTAAATCTAAACCTGTTGCTTGCGGTGGTAAATTTGTGGCCGCATAATTAATTATATTGATGGTTTCTTCTTTCACAGCCTTTATCATCGTCCAGGTTTGTGGGGTAACAAATATTTGCTGAGAAACATTATGATCAAACTCTGCCCTTATATCTTGCAACATTGCCGTATGTAAATCTCTTGCTGTCATGCCCGTTTGGTGCGAACGCATAATTATGGTTTGAAGGCTAATACGCTCTACAAACAAGGTTAAACGCTCATAAGCTTGCAATCTTAAAGGAGTTACAGAATGCTGATTATTCATCCTCATCTCCAACAATCTCTTCTGATAGTCATTTTCTAAATAGGAGTTTAAGACAAAATAAGCGGTAAGAAATACAATTAGGGAAGGAATTATCAGTTTCAATAAATCCATTAAGAAAATTGGCCAGTTCATAGTAAATTTTAAATGAAAGCAAATGTAATATTTTTTCAGCTTGCTAAAAGAGCAAAACAAAAGCTTTTATGCTTTGTATTATAATGGTAATACAGTAATTTTGTAGAATTAACACGATGATTATGGAAACCGAAGTAAAACAAACCACATTTACGCCTATCACATTAACAGAAAACGCAATTATTGCAGTTAAGAAATTAATGGGCGAGAAAGAATTGGAAGAAGATTTTGGCTTACGCGTTGGAGTAAACGGTGGTGGCTGCTCTGGAATGACCTATGTTTTAGGTTTTGATAAAAAACAAGATACAGACCAAGAGTTTTATATTGGTGATGTGAAGGTCTATATGAACAAATCTCATGGTTTGTACTTATTAGGCACAGAAGTTGATTACCAAGATGGACTTAATGCTAGAGGATTTACTTTTAGTAATCCAAATGCAAGCAGTACTTGTGGTTGTGGTAGTTCATTTAGTGCATAATCCTATTCAAATCTTTACATTCCTAAAATGCCTTAATGCAAAACTAATTCGTAGTTTAGGGAAGTGAATTATAAAGAAAACATAAAGCTTGCGTTTACCTCGATAAAATCGAACATGCTGAGGACTGTATTAACAGCCCTTATCATTGCCATTGGAATTATGGCCTTGGTTGGCATTATGACATCTATTGATGGGATGAATTCTTCTATCAAAAATAATTTCGCTAGCATGGGAGCCAATTCTTTCAGCATCAGAAACAGAAGTGCTGGTGGCATACGCATTGGAAGCGGTGGTACACGACCAAAAAGTTACGAAGTAATTCGTTATGAACAAGCAAAAGCATTTGCTGATAATTTCAGTTTCCCTTCACAAACATCTCTATCTTTCGCCTCTTCATTTGCCTCTACCATAAAATACGGGTCCACCAAAACAAACCCGAATATTTCGGTAATGGCAGCAACCTCTCCATACTTAAATACTGCAGGTTACATTTTAGCAAAGGGTAGAAATTTTTCACAAAACGAAGAAAACCTTGGTTCGGCAGTAACCATTATTGGCAAAGAAGTAGCTGATAAATTATTTAAATCAAAAGACCCCGTTGGTGAGTACATCATGATTGGGAGTGAGAAATTTAGAATCGTAGGAACACTCGAAGAAAAAGGATCGAGCATGGGTTTCGGAGGCGATAAAATTTGCATCATCCCGCTTGTTAAAGGCATTCAATTAAAACCAAGTGGAAATACTTCGTACACCGTAACTGTAATGGTAAACGATGGACGATTATTAGAAGCAGCAGTGGCTGAAGCTACTGCAAAATTCAGAAACATCCGCAAGTTAAATACTAAACAAGAAAATAATTTCGAAATAACTCAGAGTGATAGTTTAGCAAATTCACTCATCTCCAATTTAAATGTATTAAGTAGTGCAGGCTGGGCAATTGGCATCATTACTTTATTAGGTGCTTCCATCGGACTAATGAATATTATGTTAGTTTCGGTTACAGAACGTACTCGAGAAATTGG
>JAGVEE010000367.1 GCA_020058405.1 Sphingobacteriales bacterium | reverse complement strand
ACCCGGGGAGTTTTATAATGGCATTGATGGTTACAGTATCCGAATTGGAGATAAAGACAAAGAAGGAACCTATTTAAAAAACATCGTTATTTACAATCATACCTCTAACAAAGGAAATATGAATGTTCTCATGGCTGATAGCGGTAAAATGCTAAAGTCTGATAACGATCGATATTTAGTAATCGAACTTTATAACGGTATTAGTTATGAAGAAAGTGGTGTGCCTGGCACAATAAACGATCGTAAACAATTAACGCGTGTAAAATTTAAACAACACGAAGTGAAATTCGATTTATCAACCTTTCAATTAAATAGAACCGATGAAAATTTGTTCAAAGATCATTACACAATGCTAAACCTTAAACAATTAAGGTTTTATGAAGATTCATTAGAAACAAGATTAGGCCGCGATAAACAATTTTTCCGTCAGAATTACGCCATGTACACATCTATGGATAAACACATGAAGCTTGATAGTTCTATAGTGCCTGAGAAAAAAGTATTAAACCAAGACATTATTAAGAATTTTAAAATAGCAGAACGAAATTTAATTATCGGTAGGGCTTTTTCTACCATCCGAAACATTTCAAGTTATACAGAAACTGCTAAAATAGACCAAGCAAATCTCAATGAGAAAATAAGACGGCACTTAATCGAATACCATCGTAAGTTCACCTTATCCTTTGCCTGCATGATTTTATTCTTTATTGGTGCACCTCTTGGAGCTATTATTAGAAAAGGAGGTTTAGGTATGCCAATCGTAATTTCAATCTTCTTTTTCATTTTCTTCCATATCCTTTCTATAACAGGCGAGAAAATGGCAAGGCAGGGTGTTGTTCCAGTTTGGCAAGGAATGTGGATGGCGAGCTTTATTTTGACTCCAATCGGTATTTTTATTACCCGCAAGGCTACTTCAGATTCAACTCTTCTTGATTTAGACGTTTATGTCAACTTTTTCAAGAAAATAGCGCGTAAAAAAAAGTAATTTTGCCGAATTAATCCTATTTCCTAAAAATGAAGATTCTTTTACTTTGCAATCGTATTCCACATCCATTAAAAGATGGTGGTGCTATTGCTATTCATAATATGATAAAAGGATTGAAAACAGCAGGTAATACGGTAGATGTTTTTTCATTAAATACCAAAAAGCATTTTGTGCCTCACACTGAAATCCCCTCGTTCTTTAATGAGAATGGGAGTTTAATTTACGTGGATGTAAATACTTCTATTAAACCAGTGGATGCATTTCTGAATTTGTTTGGTAATAAATCCTACAACATCGAACGTTTTTTTCAACATGTAGTTGACGAAAAGTTAAAGGAAGTGTTGTTAGCGAATCAATATGATTTAATCCAGATTGAAGGATTATTTATGTTGCCTTATTTAAATACCATTCGAAAACATACAAAAGTAAAAGTTACGTATAGAGCACATAATATTGAATCCCAGATTTGGTCGCGTTTAGCAGAATCAGCACGCGGTATTAAAAAATGGTATTTACAATTACTTAGCAAACGCTTAATGGAATTTGAATCCAAAGTTCCTGGAAAAGTTGATGTGATTATTCCTATTACAAATGATGATGCTCAGTTTTTTAAAACACATTTTAGGGGTATAAAAATTTTTGTGTCGCCCGCAGGTGTTGATTTAGATAGTTTTAAAAACATAGATGTCAAGCCAATTGCAAAATCCTTTTTTCACTTAGGTGCTTTAAATTGGTTGCCCAACCAAGAAGCGGTAACTTGGTTGCTAACCACCATCTTTCAAAAACTTATTTCAAAGCGTAGCGATTTTTCAATTTACATTGCAGGCAAACATACTCCAAGTCGATTTTTTGATTATCAAAATTCAAATATTGTTGTGCTAGGTGAAGTGGATGATGCTGTAATGTTTATGTGCCGACACGAAGTAATGTTGGTGCCTCTATTATCAGGCTCTGGCATGCGACTTAAAATTATTGAAGGCATGGCCTTGTCTAAAGCTATTATAAGCACATCTGTAGGTGCAGAAGGAATTAATTACACACATCAAAAAAATATATTAATTGCGAATACAGATGAAGAATTTGTAAGTGCAATTGAATATTTATTAGATCATCCAGAGAGAATAACTGAACTTGGCCTAGCTGCAAAAGAACTAATATATGAAGAGTACGACAATAATTCTGTCGTAAAAAAACTTTCTGCTTTTTACATGGAGGAGTTGATATGATTTGGTTCGTCGTAATAATATTAATCTCATATATATTGATTTTTCACTCCTACGTGTTATTTCCTTTTATACTTTCCATCTTAAGCAAAAAGAAAAAACAAAATCAACTTGTGTATACATTAAATGATGAATTACCTAGTGTTGCAATTCTACTAGCTGTATATAACGAAGAAAGTGTAATAGAAGAGAAAATTTTAAAAACGTTTGAAACAAATTACCCACTACATAAAATTAAATTTTACATCGGTTCTGATGCATCAACAGATCGCACGAACGAAATAATTCAAAAGTATTCGAATCAATTTCCAATAACCTTAGAAATATTTCCAGGAAGAACTGGCAAATCAGGCATCATTAATAAGTTAGCTGAGCTAGCTAGCGAAGAAATATTTATTTTAACAGATGCGAATGTGTTTTTCAAAATTGATACAATTTATCAATTAGTGAAACACTACAAAAATACAGACATCGCACAAGTTGGTGGAAACATTATAAATCCTGTATTTAAAAAAGATGGAATCTCTTATCAAGAGAAATCGTATTTAAGTAGAGAAAACAATATTAAATACCAAGAAGGTATTCTGTGGGGTGCCATGATTGGAGCTTTTGGAGGTTGTTATTCGATAAGAGCAAGCCATTACAGTTCAGTACCCAAGAATTTTTTAATGGATGATTTTTACATCTCTATGAATGTTTTTGAAAAAGGAAAAAAAGCAATTAACGAATTAGATGCTCAATGTTTAGAGGATGTTTCGAATAAAATTGAAGAAGAGTTTAGGCGAAAAGTGAGAATATCTGCAGGTAATTTCCAAAACTTAAACAGGTACAAAGCGCTGCTATGGCCTCCTTTCACCGGATTGGCCTTTTGTTTTCTATCTCATAAAGTACTGCGTTGGTATACACCAGTATTTTTAATAATTGCATTTTTATGCACTTTAGTATTGAGTTATTTTTCAAACTATTATATGTACTTATTGTTAGTACAAGTATTATTATTTATGAGCCCGATTATAGACAAGCTATTTAAAGGAATTGGCTTGAATTTTAAGTTGCTCAGATTTGCAACACATTTTATATTAATGAACCTAGCATTGCTCAAAGGGCTAGTTTGGTATTTACAGGGAGTAGAAACAAATGTTTGGACGCCCACACAAAGAAATCAATAAAATTATGAAATTTAATACGATAGAAGAGGCGATAAACGACATTAAACTTGGTAAATGTATAATTGTTGTTGATGATGAGGATCGTGAGAACGAAGGTGATTTTTTAACCGCTGCTGCCAATGGTACTCCAGAGATGATCAATTTTATGGCCACTCATGGTAAAGGATTAATTTGCACACCTATTACTCAGCAAAGATGTGAAGAGTTGCAACTAGATTTAATGGTAGGCAAAAATACAGCTTCACATGAAACTAATTTTACCATATCTGTGGATTTACTTGGACATGGTTGCACCACAGGGATTTCTGCAAGTGATCGTTCTAAAACCGTTATGGCTTTAATTAACGAAAACATGAAGCCTGAAGATTTTGGTAGACCAGGACATATTTTTCCATTAATGGCTAAAGAAGGCGGAGTGTTACGTAGAGCAGGGCATACAGAAGCGGCAGTTGATTTAGCTCGTTTATCTGGTTTTGCAGAAGCTGGTTTGATAGTTGAAATTATAAGAGAAGACGGTGAGATGGCACGTTTGCCAGATTTGGAGTTGATTGCTAAAAAATTCGACTTAAAGTTAATTTGTATAAAAGATTTAATCGAATATCGTTTAAAACACGAATCTTTAATTAAGAAAGAAGTTACCATTAAACTACCTACAGAGTGGGGCGATTTTGATATGATTGCCTATACTCAATTAGATACATCAGAAAATCATTTAGCAATAATTAAAGGTACTTGGGAAAAAGATGAACCTGTTTTAGTACGTGTACATTCTTCATGCGTTACCGGTGATATTTT
>JAGVEE010000407.1 GCA_020058405.1 Sphingobacteriales bacterium | reverse complement strand
TACGCTAAATAGACACTAAGTCTGGGAGTTGAGATAGTTCACCCCTGTTCTTCCAGTAATATAAATTTAAATCAAAATATTGTATTGCAAATCTAAAGGGAGTTGAGGGGCGGTCCTAATTTGATATAGATACCCAACTTACGTATGGGAAAGTGAAGTTGAGGGTTGCTAATAATTCAATTTTATTTTAAAACAATTCTCACAACTCCCCTCCTAACCTGATACTGTACCTTCCTTTGGTTTCCCCGTGCAGGGGTCCCCGAACGCAGCGCAGCGGAGTTGAGGGGCGGTGCTAACTTGATAATCTTTTTACTTTTTTTATTGCGAAGCAAAATAAGCCGGACCCCGAATTCCGAACGCAGCGGAACGCGTAGTTGAGGGGCGGTCTTAACCTGATACTTTTTTTCTTTTTTCTTTTTGCTTTTTTTCTTTTTTGCTTTTTTCTTTTTTGCTTTAGTTCAGTCGCATTTACTTTATTTTCTTTACCAACACCACTTCATTGTCACTGCTCTGCTCGTCGCCGATGCGCGGCTCTACGGCAACTTCTATTCTTTGCTCTTTGGCAGCTGTTTCCTCTATGTTGGGGCTGCGTACACTGAGTGTTATAATTCCTCTGTATTGCGCCGGTACATTTTTTATTTTCCACACAAACTGTGTCGTGCTGCTTTCATTAGGCATCGGGAAACTGTTGAACAGTTTCATTGGTACAGATAAGTTGATGCTTACTTCTACATCTTGTTGTATTAATCCTTTGTTTTCATAAAACACAGTTACACCATCAATTTCACCATACGTAAAATCGTCGGCCACTACGCTCACACTCATGTCTTTTATTCTATCTAATGTTTGGTTTGCAATGCTTGGGTTTGCTAATAATTTTGCTTCCATGCGTTGCTCCATAAAATAAGATTGATTAGGAAGTAAATCTGTATAAAATTGCTCGGTACCATCTGGCCAAACAATTTTTACCGAGTCTACATTTTTCATTTCGTGTAATCCGAAATGTAAATCGTACAGATCATTTACATAGGCTTGTTTGTTTGCTCGAACTTCTTTGTATTGCCAGTATTTCCTACCGTTTGCAAGGGTGCTAACATAAACCTTCGCACCAATGGCATGTAGGTTTGCTCTATCTGCACGAAGTTTAAATTTTATAAATTGATGTTGAATATTAGTATTGATGAATATTTTTTTCTCTTTGCTAAATGCTTTGTGAGCCAACACATCTAAGTTCCCATCTTTATTGTAATCGATTATTTCGATGCCAGCAATTGGGAAATTAGCTATTTTAAAAGCATCCGGAACCTTTGTAAACAATAGATTTCCATCGTTTCTATAAAACTCAATTCCTGTTTTTAAATTCACTAACAATACATCTAAATCTCCATCATTGTCAACATCAGATGCTTTTGCATCTATATAATCTCCTGCCGTAATACTGATGTTACTGCTTACTTTGTTAAATATGTTTGCTTGGTTTTTTAAATACAAGGTGTTTTCTGATCCGAAATTTAGTAACATTAAATCTTCACGTGCATCTTGATTTACGTCTGCTAACAATACATTTCGAGTATCGGATTTTAGAACAAAAAAAGTTTCGGATTTAGCTTTCGTAAAATTTCCTCTTCCATCATTATAATAAATACGACTAGGCCTTTTAATGGTTTTTGGGTTCCAGAGTTCTGTGTCTGTAATTATTAAATCTGGGTAGTTATCTAAATTCACATCAGAAAAACATGCATAAAATGCATTGTTTTCTTGTTGTGTAATTTCTTGCAATACTTCTTTTCTAAAAAGCCCTTTGCTCTCTTGTATGTACAAATAATTTTTCTGTCCGAAAATAGAATACACAAATACATCTAAATCGCCGTCGAGGTCTATGTCTGCATAACACCCTCCGTTGGCATTTCCTCCATCCTTATCAAAAATACTGTTTGCTTTTTTTAAACCATTTTTATCTTGTACATACAAGCTGTTCGGTTTATTTAAAATGGAAAAATTGAGCAAATCTAAATCATAATCCTGATCTACATCCATCCAAATACTTGAGTAGTTGGTTGCACTATCTGCGTATAGTTTAAAGCTGTGTAATTCAGTAAATACTTGCGCCTTGTTGGTAGAGAGAATTAGAAAAAAGAAAACAGAAAAGAGGAAGGCAGGTTTGTGCTTCATGCTTTTTTCGATTTACATTCTTTCTGGTACTTCTATGCCTAATAAACTCATTCCACTCGAAATAATTCCGGAAATGTTTTTACAAATTAGCAATCGGAAATTTAAACGATCTGCATCTTCTAATTTCAGAATAGGATCGTCGTGGTAAAACTTATTAAAGGTTTTTGCTAACTCGTATAAATAATTAGAAAGCAAGGCTGGGCTGTAAGCACTCGCTGCCTCTTCAATAATTAAAGGGTATTTCAACATCAACATAATACACTCTTTTTCATTTGCATTTAACGCTGTGATGTTTGTATTTGCATTTAATGGTAGGGCTGCTTTTCTTAAAATAGATTGAATACGTGCGTAAGAGTATTGTATAAATGGGCCCGTATGCCCTTGTAAATCGATGGACTCATTTGGGTCAAACAACAATCGTTTTTTAGGATCTACTTTTAGCAAATAATACTTCAAAGCACCCATTCCTATTAGCTTATAGAGGCTTTGTTTTTCTTCTTCGGCGAAGTCTGTAATTTTACCCAGTGCTTCCGATTGCTCTTTTGCAGATTGAATCATCTCAGCAATTAAATCATCAGCATCTACCACAGTTCCTTCTCTCGATTTCATTTTACCACTTGGTAAATCAACCATGCCGTAAGATAAATGGAACAAACCGGTTGCCCATGGCTTGCCTAATTTTTTCAGAATTAAAAACAATACTTTAAAATGATATTCTTGTTCGTTGCCTACTACATAAATAGAACGATCCATTTGGTATTGCTCGTACTTCATTTGCGCGGTACCTACATCTTGTGTAATGTAAACAGAAGTACCATCTCCACGTAATACTAATTTTTGGTCGAGTCCATCTTCGGTTAAATCTATCCACACAGAACCATCTTCTTTCTTAAAAAACACTCCCTTACTCAAGCCTTCATCCACTATGTCTTTTCCTAAACTATAAGTATTTGATTCGTAGTAATACTGGTCAAAGTTTACACCCATAGCTTTGTAGGTAACTTCAAAACCTGCGTATACCCAATCGTTCATCATCTTCCAAAGGCCCAAAACATGTTCGTCTTTCTGCTCCCATTTCAAAAGCATGTCTTGTGCTTCTTTAATTAAAGGCGCTTCCTTTTTTGCTTGGTCTTCTGTTAAACCTTGGCTTATTAATTCTTCAATTTCCTTTTTATATGCTTTATCAAATTCCACATAATACTTACCGACCAAATGGTCGCCTTTTAAACCCGAGCTTTGGGGTGTTTCGCCATTGCCGAATTTCTCCCAGGCTAACATCGATTTGCAAATGTGTATGCCACGGTCGTTTACTAAATTTGCTTTTATAACTTCATACCCTGCGTAGTTTAAAATTTCGGCTACAGAGTAACCCAATAAATTATTACGCACATGACCTAAGTGCAAGGGTTTATTAGTGTTTGGCGAAGAGTACTCCACCATAACTTTAGAGTTTTTAGGCGCTAACTTTCCGTAATTTTTTATGTTGAAAATTGTACTTAAAGAATTAATCCAATACGCATCGCTAATGCTCAAATTCAAAAAACCTTTTACCACATTAAAGGCAATCACTTCCTCGGTATTGTTAACTAAATATTCGCCTATTAATGCACCAGTTTCTTCTGGAGATTTTTTAGAAAGTTTGATGAAAGGGAAAGTGACAACGGTTACCTGCCCTTCAAATTCCTTACGGGTATCTTGTAAAGTAACGGCGTTGTGTTCTATTTCAGTATTAAATAAAGCCTTAATGGCTTCTTGTGTTTTACTTATTATTGTTTCTGATAAATTCATTCTCTACTAGTCGTTAATCAATTGGTTGGTGGCTCTCAATAAAATTTCGAATGCATTTTCGGCCATCAAATTTTCTTTATCTAAGGTTGGGTTAATTTCTACCATCTCAAAGCAACACACTTTATTACTCTGCATTAATCGTGCTACTAAATTACCGGCTTCTTTCTCTGTAATACCATTAGGAACAGGTGTTCCGGTACCTTTAGAAATAGAAGCATCCATACAATCTACATCAAAAGAAACATAAATAATGTCGCAATGATCGATGAGAGATAAGGCTTCGATGGCAACTTTCTCCACTCCTTTTCGACGGATTTCTGTGGTGGTAAAATTCTTAATTCCGAATTTCTTCATTAAGTAATCTTCTTGCTTCTCCGTATCGCGAACGTTAATAAATACAATATCTTTAGGTGTAACCTTCGGACTAATACCTCCCACATTTTTTAGTTGGTACCAATAGTTTATTGTTTCTTGGTCGGGTTTATTTACTTTGCTCTCTATGTTATCTTCTGCTAAAGAAATCGCAATAGGCATACCGTGTACATTGCCAGAAGGTGTGGTATAAGGTGTGTGCAAATCTGCATGTGCATCAATCCAGATTACACCTAATTTTAATTTCGGGTGCGCTATTTTTATACCGGCTATAGTACCAGCCGCCGTAGAATGGTCGCCTGCTAAAACAATCGGAAACTCTTCACTTTTAATGGTGCGAGAAACTTCTTCACTTACTCGCTCTAACATGGTTAATACTCCCGAAATCCTTTTCGCGTGTTGGTTCCCTGCCGACTCTAACAATAAATGATTTTCATGTGGTACCTCTACCGACTTATATTGTTTGAAATAGCGGCTACCAAAATCGAGTGCTGCAATTTTTATGGCATCAATTCCCATACTTGCACCCCTGGTGCCTGCTCCTAACTCAGATTTAACCTCTATTATCTTTAAATTTCTCATAAATTGATGATTTGTCGCAAAATAAATATTTCATTTCTGTTAATCAGTATATGTATTCTAAAAATAAAATATATTTGCGTAAATTTTAATAGATGCAAAGTTACAAGGAATTTCTTGATTTGAGCGTTGGCTTCCCACAAGAGGGCTTCGAAGTGATTGATGATGAATTATATTTTCATGATCTTAATTTAATGGAAATGATTGAAACCTACGGTACTCCGTTGCGTTTCACTTATTTACCTATTATTTCGAAAAAGATACAACAAGCCAAAATTTGGTTTCAAAGAGCCATCGTAAATAATAATTACCGTGGTACTTACACCTATTGTTATTGCACAAAGAGCTCGCATTTCCGCCATGTGTTAGATGAAGCCCTTAAAAACGACATCCATTTGGAAACTTCTTCGGCCTTTGACATGCCAATTATCGACCATTTGGAGAAGAAAGGAATCTTAAGTAAAGACATTACCGTAATATGTAATGGCTACAAAAAAGATACTTACAAGCAATATATTGTTGATATGTTGCACGATGGATTCAACAACATCATCCCTATTTTAGATAATAAAGAAGAGTTTTATTTCTACGACGATGAGTTGGATGTAAATTGTAATTTGGGAATTCGTATTGCTTCGGAAGAGCAACCCGACTCTCAGTTTTACACCAGCCGCTTAGGTATTCGTATGGAAGATGTAATTGATTTTTACCATTCGAGAATAGAGTCGCACCCTAATTTTAAAGTTAAATTATTACACTTCTTTATAAACTCTGGTATTACCGATTCTCAGTATTATTGGAACGAGTTAGAGAAATACGTCACCCTTTATTGCAAATTTAAAAAGGTAAACCCAGATCTAACCATACTCGACATTGGTGGTGGTATGCCTTTCAAAAACTCTTTAAACTTTGAATTCGATTATGAATACATGGTGAACGAGATTGTGAAACGTATTAAAGAAATTTGTGCAGAGCACGATGTTATAGAACCGGATATTATTACCGAGTTTGGTAAATACACCGTTGCTGAAGCTTCGGGTATTTTGTACAAAGTATTGGGACGTAAGCAACAAAACGATAAAGAGAAATGGTTGATGTTAGACGGTAGTTTTATTACCAACTTACCAGATGTATGGGCCATGAACCAACGTTATATACTATTGCCGATAAATAATTGGGATGCAGAATACGAACGTGTGAACCTTGGTGGCATAACTTGCGATGGGCAAGATTACTACAACCAAGAAGCACACATGAACAACGTATTTATGCCTAAAACACGTAAAGTACAATACATGGGTTTCTTCCACACGGGAGCTTACCAAGAAGTACTAAGTGGTTACGGAGGTGTACACCATTGCTTATTACCACATCCTAAACACATATTAATTCGCAAAAACAGAGATGAAACTGTGAACTATGAAGTGTTTGGAGAAGAGCAGAATTCGAAGCAGGTGATGAAATTATTGGGATACGCATAAGCGAGT
>JAGVEE010000194.1 GCA_020058405.1 Sphingobacteriales bacterium | reverse complement strand
GTGAAGGTAAATCATTTATGGTTATTAACCTTGCAAGTACATTATCTTTAATTAATAAAAGAGTAGTAGTAATTGATGGTGACTTACGTAAGTCAAAGTTACATCACACTTTTCGCTTGAAAAATGATTGGGGTTTAACATCGTACCTTACTAATCAATGTGATGTTGACAAAATAATTCACGAGACGCACGTAGAAAATTTATTTTTTATACCCGCAGGTCCAATGCCTCCAAATCCCTCGGAACTATTATACTCTGAGAGGATGCGTCAATTAATGGCTGAGCTAAAAGATCGATTTGATTATGTATTAGTAGATACTGCGCCAATAGGATTAGTATCAGACGCGATACCTTTAGTAAGAACATCTGATGTAAATATTTTTGTATTACGCTCTGGAGTATCAAGCTTTAACGCAGCCTCTATACCAGAAAGAGTTTCTAAAGAATTCGGATTAAATAACTCTGTAATTGTATTAAACGGATTTACAAATGATGCCTTACATGCAAGAATTTATTCGAACCATAAAAAAGGAAGTTACGGTAGCGGTCAATATTATTATACAGATTATTCAACTTATGGAAATAAGAGCTACGGTTACTATACTGAAGGAGTAAACAAAAACTTCTTCACTAAATCTTTAGTATTCCTCAGAAATATATTTAAAAAGTAATTCAATGTCTATTGGCGAATACCATTGGTATGCTGTTTATACCAATCCTCGAGCTGAAAAAAAAACACAAGCACTCTTAATTCAACGAGGCTTTGAATCCTATTTACCACTCTTAAAAGTTTTAAAGAAATGGTCTGATCGTAAAAAATGGGTAGAAGAACCATTGTTCAGATCGTATCTATTTGTACGTGTTTCAGAAAGAGAGTATTTAGATGTATTACAAGTGCAAGGAGTGGTGAAATACATTTCATTTTCGGGTAAGGCGGCAATCATAAGAGAAGATCAAATAGATAACATCAAATTACTCTTGAGCTCAGAAACAGAGCTAGATATTTCTGAGCACGATTTCAAAAAAGGGGAGCAAGTAACTATTAAAGCAGGCCCGTTCTTAGGCCTGAAAGGCGAACTCATTGATCTTCATAACGCAAAACGATTCTTAGTTCGATTTGATCAGCTAGGTAAATCTATCGTATTAAATATTCCAAGCGTTTATCTCGAACCAGTTTTTTAACTTATATTTATGTGTCTTTTCGGGGCAATATTGTAACCGAGGAGGCGAAGCTATATCCAATAAACATGTGTAGAATTGCAGGCATTGTAGACCCAAATAGATATCAAGATCAATTGCGTGATGATGTTCAAGTAATGATTGACAAGATGATTCATGGTGGTCCAGATGGACGTGGATTGTTTTGTGATAAAACAATTGCAATAGGGCATTGTCGATTATCGCTTATAGATTTAAGCGAAGCAGCAGCACAGCCTATGCAATACAATAATCTTGTAATTTCATATAACGGAGAAATTTACAATTTCAAAGAAATAAAAAAAGAGCTAGAATCTAAATCGCATCAATTTAAAACTAATTCAGATACTGAAGTAATTTTACATGCCTTTGAAGAGTGGGGAGTTGAATCTTTTTCGAAATTCAATGGCATGTTTGCCTTTGCATTATTAGATCTTAAAAATCAAAATTTATATTTAGTAAGAGACCCTAATGGAATTAAACCACTTTATTATTATTGTGAGAATAAGCAATTAATTTTTGCATCAGAAACCAAAGTGTTTAAAAGTTTTGTTGATGAAGAAAACGATTTTTGGAAAACACTTTTTCTTGCTTACGGACATTTGCCTGAACCATACACGAAATACAAAGATGTATTTGCTTTGCCAAAATCATCTTACTTAACGTATAATTTAAACAATACTCATTATTCAATTAATACCTATTCATTTAAATCAACAAGAGTACTCCAAAACATAGGCATTGCTGATATAGGGTATGAATTACAAGCATCAGTTAATCGACACTTAATTTCTGATGCAGCAATAGGCGTATTTTTAAGTGGTGGAATAGATTCCTCCATTATAACTTTACTAGCAGCTCAACAAACATCACAAATACATACACTCTCTATTTGTTTTAATGAAGAGGAGTATTCTGAAAAGTATTACCAAGAGTTAATTACTAAAAAAATAAATTCAGATCATCACGCTTTATTATTAACAAAAAAAGATTTTACAGATAATTTAGAAAATATATTAAATGCTTACGACTCACCATGCATTGATGGAGTAAATACTTGGTTCATTTCAAAGTATGCAAAAGAAAATAAGTTAAAAGCAGTGTTATCGGGTTTAGGTGCCGATGAGATATTTGGTGGTTACCCTTCTTTTACACGCTTAACACAATTAAAACAAGCACATCACTATAAAAGTATCATCACTAAGTTCTCTGGTTTCCTTCCTGGAAATTATCAACGATTTGATTTTTTAAAATTAGATGACCATGTTTCTGACTATTTATTGTTAAGAGGATTTTATACACCAAGTAAAATTGCCAGTATTTTAAGTGTTTCTAAAGATGAAGTTATAGAACAACTAAACACTCATTCACCTTCTACTGCTCGTAAATTAAATACGTTAAAAGATGTTTCGGCAATGGAACGAGAAATGTATATGCAGAATCAATTGTTAAAAGACTCTGATTATATGAGTATGCAACATGGCATAGAAATACGAGTGCCATTTTTAGATAATGAATTTCTGCATTTAGTTGATAGTATAGACGAAGCTACATTATTCCCTTCACCTGGCAGAAAAGATGTGCTTATACAAGCTTTCGAAAGTATTTTACCCAAAGAAATATATGATAGACCCAAAAAAGGTTTTCAGTTTCCATTTAAAAATTGGTTAAAAGATTCAGAATTAATGAAAGAAATCTTAATCGATGACAAAAGAAAAATAGAATTAAATTTATTTGAAAATGATAAGATTCATTGGTCGAAAATTTTGGCATTAGCTCAGCTTTAATATGAAACTACTTTACCTTGGCTTAAAAGTGTTTTCTGCAACAGGTGGTATCGAACAAGTTAATAAAAACTGGTTGTTTGCATTAAGTTCACTGGCAGATAAAGGAAAATTAAAGTTCATGGCTATGTCATTATACGATGATAACTCTAATGGCAGATATGTTCATAATTTAAATTTCAGAGGATTTAAAAACAATCCATTTCTATTTGGACTATCAGTTATTTGGAATTCATTTTCCTCAAATGTTATGGTGATTAGTCATTTAAATTTATCCTTGTTTGCACTAATTGCTAAACTATTAAATCCAAGGTTAACCATAATACTGCAATTACACGGCATAGAAGCTTGGGCAAATTTAAGTGGTGTTCAAGAACGATTATTAAATCAATCTTATAAAATTTTAGCGGTAAGTAAATTTACTCGAAACACAGTGTTGAATAAATATCCTAAACTTGAAAATAAAATTATTGTATTTAACAATTCATTAGATGGTATAGCTAAATACCAATTTAATGAAGAGCTAAGAAATAAGTTTAGATCAAAGTTGAATATAGATGACAATCAAAAATTAATTATTACGATTGGCAGATTATTGAATTCGGAAGCGTATAAAGGATACGACAAAACTATTGAAGCGATTGCAAGTCTTAAGAATAAAAGTGTTGTATTTCATATTATAGGAAAGTCGGAAGAGATTGAAAAGGAAAGAATTCAAAAGTTGATTATCGAAAATAATTTACAAACTCAAGTTAAGTTAATAGGATTTGTAAATGATGATGAGTTAATTAGTTATTACCAAGCAGCAGATTTATTTGTGATGCCAAGTAAGGGAGAAGGTTTTGGCTTAGTATTTATTGATGCAATGGCAAATGGATTAAGAGTAATTGGAGGAAATGCTGATGGAAGTTTAGATGCGATTTCGAATTTTTCAGAATCATACTTAGTAAACCCCGATGATGTAAATGAAATTGCGAATTCAATTACTATTGCATTAAATACAGAATGGAATATAGACGACAAAAATAAATTATCTCAAAATTGTAAAGAACTTTTTTCTGCAGAAAAGTTTGAATTAAAAATAGCACAATTACTATTTTAATATGGAAATTATTATTGAAGCCGGAAGGGCTGAAAAAAATTACTGGAAAGATTTATGGCGTTACAGAGAGTTGTTTTACATACTTGCTTGGCGCGATATTAAGGTAAGGTATAAGCAAACTGTTATAGGCGCAGCTTGGAGTATTATTCGCCCATTATTAACTATGATTATCTTTACTATCGTGTTCAATAAAGTGGCAAAGTTACCATCAGAGGGTAATGTACCTTATGCTATTTTGGTTTATGCTGCAATGCTACCTTGGCAATTCTTTTCTAATGCACTTTCAGAAAGTAGTGGAAGTTTAGTTGGCAATGCAAATTTAATTACGAAAGTATATTTTCCACGACTAATTATACCTGCAAGTTCTGTAATTGTAAGTTTAATTGATTTTGCTATTTCCTTTATTATACTAATAGGCTTATGTGTATGGTATCAATACATACCAAGTTGGCACATTGTGTTCTTACCTTTGTTTATCGTACTTGTATTTTTAGTAGCCTTCGGTTTAGGTTTATTGCTCACAGCACTAAATGTTAAGTATCGAGATTTTAGATACATCATTCCTTTTATTATTCAATTCGGTTTATACATTTCGCCAGTAGGCTTTAGTAGCACTATCGTTCCAGAAAAATACCAATGGTTTTATTCATTAAACCCTATGGTAGGAGTAATTGATGGATTTAGATGGTGTTTGTTAGACAATGGTGCTGCAGTTAATGTTTATTCGTTACTTGCTTCCATTTGTATTACCTTATTTGTTACCATACTAGGTGTTCAGTATTTTAGAAAAATGGAAAAGAGCTTCGCAGATTCAATTTAATAAAATGGAAGTAACTAATATAATTATATCCGCAGAAAATGTTTCTAAGAAATTTGTGATTTCTCATGAAGGAAATCAGAAATATACTGCACTTAGAGACATTATTTCCAATAATATAAAGAACTTATTTAGTGCCAAGTTAAATAATAATGTTAGCGAAGAATTTTGGGCATTAAAAAATTTAAGTTTCGATATTAATCAAGGAGATAGAATTGGTGTAATAGGCAGAAACGGTGCGGGTAAATCTACACTCCTAAAAGTACTGAGTAGAATTACAGAACCAAGCACTGGTAGAATTAAGATAAACGGCAGAATTGCTAGTCTACTTGAAGTTGGTACGGGATTTCATCCAGAACTAACCGGTAGAGAAAATATTTACTTGAATGGTGCTATTCTTGGCATGACACGCCAAGAAATAAAATCTAAGTTCGACGAAATTGTTGCGTTTGCAGAAATTGAAAAGTTTTTAGACACTCCAGTTAAAAGATATTCGTCTGGTATGTATGTACGACTAGCCTTTGCAGTTGCGGCACACCTCGAGCCAGAGATATTAATAATTGATGAAGTATTAGCAGTAGGGGATGCACAGTTCCAAAAGAAGAGCTTAGGTAAAATGGATGACGT
>JAGVEE010000049.1 GCA_020058405.1 Sphingobacteriales bacterium | reverse complement strand
GCAGTATATTAATTGAAATGAAAGTTACCGGGTTTAGTTTTATTAGAAATGCTGTAAAATTTGATTATCCAATAATTGAAGCCATTACTTCTATTCTCCCAATATGCGATGAATTTGTGGTTGCTGTTGGAAATTCTGATGATGCAACACTGGAACTTATACAAAGTATACATACAGATAAGATCAGAATAATTCAAACTACCTGGGACGATTCATTGCGCGAAGGTGGACGTGTATTGGCAGTAGAAACCGATAAAGCTTTCCAAGAAATTTCCGCCGATACGGATTGGTGTTTTTACATTCAGGGTGATGAATGTGTGCATGAAAATTATCTGCCCATTATAAAAAAAGCAATGCAAGATAATTTGATGGATGCAAAAGTAGAAGGATTGCTTTTTAAGTATCTTCATTTTTACGGTTCTTATGATTATGTAGGTGTTTCTAAAAGATGGTATAGAAATGAAATTAGAATCATCAGAAATAATAAAAAAATAAAATCGTATAGAGATGCACAAGGCTTTAGATTAGAAGATCGAAAATTAAATGTAAAAGCTATTGATGCGTACATCTACCATTATGGTTGGGTGAAACATCCAAGTAAACAACAAGAGAAAGCTAAGACGTTTAATAAACTATGGCACGATGATAATTGGATGAAAAACAATATTCCTGATGTGAATGAGTTTGATTATTCGCAAATAGATGCACTCGAATTGTTTAAAGGCACACATCCTGAAGTGATGAAAAAAAGAATAACCCTTATGAATTGGAAATTTTCTTTCGACCCAACAAAAATGAAAATGAAAGGGAAATATTTACTTACGTATTATTTAGAAAAAATTACAGGTTATAGAATCGGAGAGTACAAAAATTATAAATTGTTAAAATAAAAATGATAAAACTATCTGCAGCTATTATTGTGTTTAATGAAGAACGAAACATCGGAAGATGCTTGGAATCATTACACGGCATTGCAGATGAAATTATAATTGTGGATTCTAATTCTACCGATAAAACTGCTGAAATTTGTAAATTATATAATGCACAAGTTTACCAACAAGAGTTTTTAGGCTATGCAGAACAAAAAAATTATGCAAATTCTTTGTGTACAAATAATCATATTATTTCTTTAGATGCTGATGAAGTACTTTCAGAATATTTAAAACAAGAGATAATAGCCATTAAAAAAAATTTCACAGCAGATGCATACGAGTTGAACAGGCTCACAAATTACGCAGGCAAATGGGTTCATCATTGTGGATGGTATCCGGATCGAAAAATAAGAATCTTTAAAAAAGAATTAGCACACTGGGCGGGTACGCGTTTGCATGAAACACTTGAAATTAATTCAAGCAATATAAAAAGATTGAATGCGGATTTATTGCATTACTCTTTTCATTCTGAAGATGATCATTTATTGCAAATAGAAAAGTTTACCAATATATCATCTAAAGAATTATTTGATAAAGGCAAACGTGCAAATTTTTACTATTTGTACTTAAAGCCAACTATTCGTTTTATTACAGATTACATCATAAAATTAGGAGTATTAGATGGAGCGACGGGTTATACTGTTTGCAAAAATTCTGCGTATGCAGCCTATTTAAAATATGCGAAACTAAAAAAGCTTTGGTCAGATTATGAGAATCATTCATCTTAGTGCCGAAAAAACCTGGAGAGGTGGAGAACAGCAAATCGCTTATTTAATCGACGAACTTAACAACTTAAATGTGGAACAATTAGTTGTTTGCAGAAAAGGTTCATCTTTCGAAACGTATTGCATAAATAACAACATACCACATAAGAGTTTAGGGTTTAAAAATCAATTTGATTTAAATTCAAGTTTGAAGCTTAAGACTATCGCTAAAGATTTTAAGGCAGATATAATTCATATACACTCATCACACGCACACGCCATTGCTGTATGGGCGTATTACTTAGGCAATAAAACCAATTTAGTGTTATCGCGTAAAGTGGATTTTCCAATTTCAAAAAATTTCCTTTCAAATATAAAATACAATTGCTCGGCCATTAAAAAAATTATATGTGTTTCTGATGCTATAAAAAATATTATGCAAAATGATATTGATGATAAGAGCAAATGCATTACTATTTATGATGGCATTGATTTATCAAAATTTAAAAACAAAAGCAACAAACTCCGAACCGAGTTTAACATTGCAGATGATGTTAAAATTATTGCAAGTACCGCAGCATTAGCAGATCATAAAGATTACCCAACTTTAATTGAGTCCATTAAACAAATAGGAGAACAGCTTAATGCACATTATTTTTTTATTGGCGACGGGCCTTTACGAAATGAAATACAAGAGTTAGTGCAGAAAAACAACTTGCAACATAAAATTACTTTTACCGGTTTCCGAACAGATATAAATGATTTGTTACCAGACTTAGATGTATTTGTGTTGAGTTCTAAAACCGAAGGACTAGGGAGTTCTATACTAGATGCCTATGCATGTAAAGTGCCCGTAATATGCACCAATGCTGGTGGTATACCAGAAATAGTAACACATGAACTTACTGGTTTAATGAGTTCCGTTGGTGATGCAAATGCATTGGCAAAAAATATTATTCGTATTGTAAAGGATGATGGATTAAGAAGTAAGATTATTGGTAATGCCTTTGAAAAAGTAAAAAATTTCGATAAAAAAATAATGGCAGAACAAACTCTTTCGGTTTATAAAAATATTATTTCCGTTTAAAAGCAGATAGTAAAAAAACGCTAAAGAAAAAACTCACAAAGGTTGCGCCCGCTTGGGTCTCGAGTGTATCTTCGGTAAGCATAGATAACATGGTTATAATAATAAACATGCTTGGCAAAAAAGAAAACCGTTCGATGCCTTTAAAATAAGGAACCAAAAAAGCTGCAATAAACAACACAAATCCTAAAATACCAAAAGTGCTGAGTATCGTAAAATATTGATTGTGCGCTCTAAACTGAAACTCTTTTTTCATTGGATTATCGTGGGAGGCATAATACAATTTAAACTCATCGTCGATATCACCGGTACCAACTCCGATAACAGGATTGTTTACAAAAATATGTTTCGCTATTTTCCAATATTCGAAACGTTGTGTAATAGAATGGCCAGAAGGGTTTCCTCCCGCTTTGTAATGGTTTACTTCGTTGCGTGCTTCGTTAATTCGTTGACTTACCGATGGTACAAATTTGTACATCAACAAAGGCAATAGTAGGGTAACTATTAATAATACAAAAACATAATTCCATTTTTTTGCCGCTACAATCTGATACATAAACAGTACAGCCGCACAAACTATTATAGCTAAGTAACCGGCTCTTGCTCCCAAAATGCCAATAAATACGAAGAACCACGCGGCAAGCAACATCAATATAATATTAATAACTGAAGTTATTTTTTTATCAGATTTATATATTAAATATACAATGGCAAAGAAACTTACACATATAATAAGTGATAAACGGATGTGCGAAATAATGGGTGATATGTTTCTCAGAGTATCTACATTTTCATTATCAATAGTAATGTAAATACTTAAACTGTATAATGATGATGCAAAAACGGAAGCGATTAAACAATATAAAATAGTTTTAAGTTCGGCCCAAGTAAGAGGTTTAATACTTGCCAATATTATTGGAAAAATTAAAAGTGGTAGTTTAATTTTTAAATCCTTAATAGCGTAATCGTAATTTGTGGTGTATAATAAGCCTAGAATATGGATGAAAAAAATTGCGAGGAAAGAAAGTAAGTAGTAGTTGTTTTTTATGCTTTGCCATTTAGTGGCAAACTGAGCCTCTGCAATCCAGTTGAGCACCAATACCGCTTGCCCTATGCTCATAAGAGCTGGAGAGAGCGATAAGCCAATAGCTACTAATATTAATCCGAGAAGATAAAAATTTCGATGTGTGAAATATAGTCGCATAGATAAATGTAAGAATAAGGTAGTACTAAACAAAAAAATCCCGAGAAGAATCTCCTCGGGATTAAAATTTTTGTATGCTGAAATTACAATTTACGTTTTACTTCAACATTTTCGTAAGCTTCAATAATATCACCTACTTCAATGTTGTTAAAGTTTTGGATGTTCAATCCGCACTCGTAATTAGTAGCTACTTCTTTCACATCGTCTTTGAAACGTTTCAATGAAGCAAGCTCACCAGTATGTATTACTACACCATCTCTAATGATACGAACTTTACTGTTTCTGTTAATCTTACCATCTATAACCATACAACCTGCAATGGTTCCAACCTTAGTAATTTTAAAGGTTTCGCGAATTTGTACGTTAGCCGTAATTTTCTCTTCAAACTGTGGAGCCAACATACCTTCCATCGCCGATTTTACTTCGTTAATAGCGTCGTAAATAATTGAGTACATACGTATATCAATTTGTTCTTGCTCGGCAAGTTTACGTGCGTTTAATGAAGGACGAACTTGGAAACCAACAATTATGGCATCAGAAGCCGAAGCTAACAATACATCCGATTCTGAAATTTGTCCAACCGATTTATGAATAATGTTTACTTGAATTTCTGGAGTCGATAATTTTAACAAGGAATCTGCCAATGCTTCAATAGAACCATCCACGTCACCTTTCACAATTATGTTTAACTCTTTAAAGTTACCAATCGCTAAACGACGGCCAATTTCATCAAGTGTAATGTGTTTCTGTGTACGTATGCCTTGCTCTCTTTGTAATTGTAAGCGCTTGTTTGCAATTTCTCTTGCTTCCACTTCGCTTTCCATCGAGTTAAACTTATCACCTGCTTGAGGTGCTCCGTTCATACCTAAAACTTGTATAGGTGTAGATGGACCAACCATTTCTACTTTCTGCCCGCGCTCATTAAACAATGCTTTCACACGTCCGCTGTAGCAACCAGCCAATATAGGGTCTCCAACTTTTAGTTCACCAGCTTGTACCAACACAGTTGTTATAATACCACGACCTTTATCTAAGGCTGCTTCAATTACTGTACCTACTGCGTTTTTATTTGGGTTAGCGGTTAATTCTAATAATTCTGCTTCTAATAAAACTTTTTCAAGTAATGCATCCACGTTCAACCCTTTCTTCGCAGAAATTTCTTGACATTGGTATTTACCACCCCATTCTTCCACCAAAATATTCATAGCAGATAATTGCTCACGAATACGATCTGGGTTAGCATCGGGTTTGTCTATTTTATTTAATGCGAAAATAATTGGAACGCCAGCAGCTTGAGCGTGGTTTATTGCTTCTTTAGTTTGAGGCATCACACTATCGTCTGCAGCAATTACTATAATTACAATGTCGGTAATTTTAGCACCACGGGCACGCATCGCTGTAAAGGCTTCGTGACCAGGTGTATCTAAGAAAGTTATTTTTTTACCAGAATCTAATTGAACTTCGTAAGCTCCAATATGCTGCGTAATACCACCGGCTTCGCCTGCAATTACGTTTGCTTTACGAACAAAGTCAAGTAAAGATGTTTTACCATGATCTACGTGACCCATTACGGTAACAATTGGTGCACGAGGAACTAAATCTTCAACATTATCTTCTGCATCCAATTCAATTTCTTGTTCTTCTGTTGAAACGAATTGTACTTCGTACCCAAATTCATCGGCAACGATGGTTAGCGTTTCAGCATCCAAACGTTGGTTAATAGAAACGAACATGCCTAAACTCATACATGTAGAAATAACTTTCGTTACTTGTACATCCATCATTTTCGCTAATTCGTTTGCAGTTACAAACTCAGTTACCTTTAATATTTTTGATTGCAATTCTAATTCTTTTGCTGCTTCTTCTGCAGATGCCGCAACGTCATCACGTTTTGCTCTTCTTAACTTAGCACGTTGAGCAAATTTACCCGACTTTCCTGCACCAGATAAACGGGCAAGAGTCGCTTTAATTTGATCTTGTATTTCTTTTTCAGTAGGCTCTTCTTTTGGAGTATTCGGGCGATTGCCTTGATAACCTCCTCCTGGTTTTTTACGATCGTGGAAGTTTCTATTTCCACCTTCTTTATTTCCACCGCCTTGTCCGCCTTGACCTGCTTGCCCACCTTGACCTTGTCCTTGTTGGCCTTGGCCAGCTCCTGCATTCGGACTTACTGGTTTGTTTTCTTTACGTTTTCTTTTCTTTTTCTGATCAGAAGTGTTGCCAGATGAACTTGCAACTGGTGTAGCTTTTTTCTTAGCAGCAAATTGCGATAAATCAATTGATCCAATAATATTTGGTCCGCTTAATTTTTGTGCTTTTGCACGAATTACATCTTCTGGTCTTACAGGGTCTTCAGCATTTGGCGCTCTTTCTGTAGTTTTTTCAACTTTCTTCTCTGCTGGTTTCTCTGCAGCTTTTGGAGCAACTTTTTCTGCTGGTTTATGAGCCGGTTTCTCTGCAGCTTTTTCTGCTACTTTCTCTTTCGGCTTTTCTACAGCAGCTTCTATATGCTCAGCTTTTTCTTCAGTCTTAGTTTCTGCAACAATTGCAGGTTCCGCTTTAGGTTCAGCAGGTTTTGCAATCTCTTCTATTACCTTAGCTTCTACAACAGGTTCTTCAGCTTTTTTCTCTTCCTTCTTCTCTTCCTTTTTCTCTACTGGAGCTGGAGCTTCTTCTTTTTTAGCTTCTTTCGCTTTTTTATCCGATCTACCTTTTCCCGAAACACTATCAAGATCTATTTTACCTAGAATTTTCAAACTTGGCGCCGTAGATTCTTCTTTCACTTCTTCTGTTGCAACTACTTTTGGCTCCTCTTTTTTCACAACCGGTTTAGGTTCTGAAATTTCTGGAGTAGCCACCACATTTTTAATAAGGATTTCGTCTTCTACCTCTGTTTCTGCTTTATCTTTTGCAGCAGGTGTAGCATCATTTGGCAATACAATCTCTTCTCTTCTAGCTTTTCCAATCGCAATTGTTTTCGCTTCTTCACGAATCGTTTTGTCTGATTGGAAATCCTTCATTAAGATTCCGTATTGCTCGTCGGTTAACTTTGTATTTGGCTTATTGTCGATGGTAACACCTTGTTTTCCGAGGTGCTCCACAATGGTGCCTATACTAAGGTTAAACTCCTTTGCAGCCTTTAATAAATTAATTTTTTTGTCTTCTGACATCTACTAGTATTTATGCAAATATGCGTTTATTATTTCTTATTCGAATTCCGACTTCAATATGTTTATAACATCTTTAATCGTTTCTTCTTCAAGATCTGTACGTTTTACTAAGTCTTCTACCGATAAATTCAAAACACTCTTAGCTGTATCACAACCAATCGCTTTTAATTCATCTATAATCCAACTTTCAATTTCATCTGAGAATTCTTCTAAATCAACATCCTCTTCAGTTTCTTCATTATCACGGTAAACATCAATTTCGTAACCAGTTAATTTACCAGCTAGTTTAATGTTATATCCACCTTTTCCAATTGCTAACGAAACTTGGTCCGATTTTAAATAAACCGATGCACGTTTTGTTTCATCATCTAATTTAATAGTTGTAATTTTTGCAGGCGATAAGGCTCTTTGTATGTATAACGATAAGTTGTTAGTGTAATTAATTACATCGATGTTCTCGTTCTTCAACTCTCTTACTATACCGTGTATTCTAGATCCTTTCATACCCACACAAGCTCCAACAGGATCAATACGATCGTCGTATGACTCTACTGCCACTTTTGCTCTTTCGCCTGGTTCACGAACAATGTTTTTAATGGTAATTAAACCATCAAATACTTCTGGAACTTCTTGCTCAAATAAACGCTCTAAGAAACTCGGTGCTGTTCTAGAAATAATAATTCTAGGGTTGTTGTTTTGCATATCAACACGCAATACAACTGCCTTTACGTTATCACCTTTCTTAAAGAAATCTGCAGGGATTTGTTCTGTTTTTGGTAAAATCAATTCATTCCCATCATCATCCATCACCAACATTTCTTTTTTCCAAACTTGGTAGACTTCACCTGTAACAATCTCACCAATTCTGTCTTTGTATTTCTTGTAAACTTCGTCTTTCTCTAATTCAATAATTTTAGAAACCAAGGTTTGGCGAGCAGCTAAAATGGCTCTTCTTCCAAAACTTTCTAAAGTTACTTGCTCAATAGCATCATCACCCACCTCTAAATCGGCGTCTATGGTTTTTGCTTCTGTAATTTCTACTTCCAATGCATCGTCTTCAGAGAAACCATCTTCCATTACTCTACGGGTTCTCCAGATTTCCAAATCTCCATTATCAGTATTTACGATAATATCACAATTCTCATCTGTTCCGTATTTCTTACGCAACATGCTTCTGAATACATCTTCCAACACACTCATCATCGTCGGACGATCGATGTTTTTGAAGTCTTTAAACTCCTGGAAAGAATCAATTAAATTGATGTTATTCATATTTATTCAATTTACTTTATCTAAAAAATGATCTTAATTTTTGCTTCTTTAATATCTGTTAAGG